>DBKH01000027.1:0-252 GCA_002297815.1 Bacteroidales bacterium UBA755
GGGGAAACTCGGCAAAGGCGGCATTGAATATCTCCTCACCGACAGCTACGAGGCCGGGGCGCAGACATGGACCGGGAATATGTTCGCGGAGTTCAAGGCACGCAAAGGCTACGACCTTCTCCGCTGGATGCCGGCTCTGACAGGAATGGTCCTTAACAGCACCGAAGAGACGGAACGTTTCCTCTTCGACTGGAGAAGAACGATCGGAGATATGATCGCTGAATATCACTACGACCTTCAGAACGAGATTCT
>DBKH01000027.1:338-14340 GCA_002297815.1 Bacteroidales bacterium UBA755
GAGATCCCGATGTCAGCGTTCTGGATGGACTACAAGATGGGCAGCATATTCAACACTCGCTATGAGGCAGACGTAAGAGAATCGGCTTCCGTGGCGCACATCTACGGCCAGAACATCGCTGCTGCCGAGTCGTTTACTTCCGATGGCTACAAAGGCGGGGCTTGGGTCTTCTCCCCTGCCGTGCTCAAGCCTACGGCTGACGCCGCGATGGCCGCCGGGCTCAACAGGTTCGTAATCCACACTTCACCTCATCAGCCTGTTGATGATAAGATCCCTGGACTTGGCCTCGGCAAATGGGGACAATGGTTCGACAGGCATCAGACATGGGCCGATCAGGCTAAAGTCTGGACGGATTACCTCTCGCGCAGTTGCTTCATGCTTCAGCAGGGCCGTTTCGTGGCCGACGTCGCCTACTACTATGGTGAGGACAACAACGTCACAGGCATCATGCTCAAGAAAGCCCCAGCGCTGCCTTACGGCTACAACTATGACTATTTCAGCCCGTCAGTGATCCGTGATCTGGCCAAGGCCGACAACGGAGAGCTGACCGTGCCGAGCGGAATGAGGTACAAAGTCCTGATGCTCGATGCTAACGTCAAGCACATGTCGATCGACATCCTGCGCAAGATCAAGGAGTTCGCAGACGCCGGAATCACCATCTGCGGAGCCAAGCCTTCCAAACTCGCCAGCAACACTGGCACTGAGGAAGAGTTCAAGACTCTCGTGGACGACATCTGGAACTCTGGGCGAAAGAACGTCACAGCCGGAGTGCCGACTGTGAAAGTTCTATCAGGGATGAATCTAAAGCCGGATTTCAGCATAGCAAGCGGAAACAACAAGGACATCAAGTTCGTTCACAGATCACTCCCTAACGGGGAAATCTACTGGGTGACAAACCTTTCCAAGGATACCAGAGACATCACGGCATCATTCAGAACAACTGGCAAGAAGCCGGTCATCTGGCACGCCGAGGATGCTTCCACCGAACCAGTCAGCTACGAGTTCGCTGATGGCAGGACAAACGTAAGGATGAACCTTACGCAGCATCAGTCAGTCTTCGTGATATTCACAGATGACACTGATGTCGCCAAGGTAGAACTTCCGCAGAGCACATCGGAGACCATGGCTGAGATCAGCACACCATGGTCCGTCAGATTCCAGCATGGTCGCGGAGCGCCCGAAAGTGCTACATTCGACAAATTAGCCTCACTGTCAGAGAGTTCCAAGACTGGAATAAAGTATTTTTCCGGAGCGGTGACATATTCGAACACCTTCAAGTTAAAAAAGAAGGAAATCCGGAGCAAGGATTCAGTCATTCTGGATTTAGGGGAAGTGAAAGACTTGGCGGAAGTGACCGTGAACGGCAAGAATTTGGGTGTGATTTGGAACGCCCCATTCAAGGTTGACATCACCAAGGCTGTGAGGAACGGAACAAACACCATTGAGGTCAAGGTCATCAACATGTGGCACAACCGCCTCGTCGGAGATGTTCAGCCGGGAGTAACAGAAAAAATCACCTACACCCAAATGGAGTTCTTCAAGCCTGATGAGCCTCTGCTTCCGGCCGGTCTGTTAGGACCTGTCAGAATTATAGGACAAACTATAGACAAATAAAACCATGAGTTTCAAGAAGATTCTTTCCGCTATCATACTAGTGACGGTCTGCCTTTCGGCAACGGCCCGGAAACCAGTCAAACCCGTGCTCAAGTTTAGAGGCAACGGAGAATTCAAAATTCTCCAGTTCACGGACACTCATCTGATCCCGTCAAACGCCACGACACCACTAGTCTGGGAGAACATAAGAAACGCTGTGACCGGAGAGAAACCAGATCTTATCATGCTGACAGGAGATCAGATCTACGCCAAGCCAGCGCTTGACAACTATAAGACTCTTCTTGATACTCTTGACAAATTCGGAGTCCCTTACGGAATCGTGTTCGGCAACCACGACAAGGAATTCGACCAGACAAACGTTTCCCTTTTAAATGAAGCGATGTCTCACAGGCTTTGCGTGACATACGACACTCCTGGGCTTCACGGAGAAGGTAACTGTTTCATGGAAATTAAGTCGCATTCCGCTGACACCACTGCTTCGGTGATCTGGTGCTTCGATTCCGGAAGCGAGTCTCCCCTTTCAAAGAAAGCCACAAAGAATTACGACTATGACTACGTGCATTCCGACCAAGTGGAATGGTACGGGAAGGCAAGCGCGGGAATCACAGACGCCCACGGTGGAAAGCCTCTTCCTTCAGTAGCTTTCATGCATATTCCTTTACCAGAATATTCCTACGCCTTCAAGGAAGATCCTAATTTCAAGGCCTATGGGACCCATCGAGAGACAATTTGCTCTTCTCATTTCAACTCAGGGCTTTTCTGCAAGATGCTTGAATGCGGTGATGTGATGGGAGTATTCTGTGGGCATGACCACGACAATGACTACTCTGTGGGCTACTATGGCATCATGCTGGCCTATGGGCGTTACAGCGGTGCGGCAACGGTTTACAACAACATCGGTATGAACGGAAGCAGGGTTATCGTACTCCACGAAGGCAAAAGGAAGCTTGACTCCTACATCCGCCTACGTGACGGCTCGACCAAGGATCTGACTCATTACCCTGAATATTACAAGTAACTTCATCGGTCGCTGAGCCTGTCGAAGCGACATTATGCTAAAACAAAGATTGTTAAACACATCGCTTCGACAAGCTCAGCGACCAAGGCCAAAGAAAACCATTAAAAACCAAATATTATGAAAACTGTTTTGAAAACGCTTTGTGTGGCGGGAACAATGCTTCTGGGCATGGCCTTGCCAACCGAGGCGCAAACATCATCCAGTGATGTCAAAAATTTCAAGTTCGAGACCAACCTAATGGTCGGTGTGATGCAGATGGCTTACGACAGTGATGAATTTCCTACTCACTATTGGTACAGCGGTAGAGAACTCAGTGATTTCTACGAGACCTACACTGGAGATCCGGGCTATTCCGCCTTCTACACAGCTGATTTCAATGTCTATCTCACCAAGTGGTTGAAGGTCGGTGCTAGTGCAGGCTACGCCAAGGCTTGGGCGAATGTGTTCGACCCTCGTAGCAACAAGAAAGTCGGAAATAAGACATTGAATGACATGTCGCTTCTCGGACAGGTCAAGTTCACATTCATCAACAGACAACTTTTCCGAATGTACGCTGGTGTCGGTGCCGGAGCTGCCGTTTGGGCTGGAAAAGAATGTGGGGAATCATATTCCAAACTTGTCCCGGCTGTTGAATTCATTCCGCTTGGATTCCAATGGATGAACCATAAGATCTACACAACGCTTGAAATTGTGGTTGGCACCAGAATGGGCGGAGTTAGAGGTGGATTAGGTTACAGATTCTAAACTTGAATATCATGAAAAAGATTTTAACATTCGCGACATTGATCGCGGCAACAATCATCGCAGCCTCATCATGCAGCAAAGCTGAGAGAGATTTTTCAGGAAGCGACGGAGAAGTGACCTATTCAATAGGCCCATACATGATGTGCATCGCTGACAATTTAATAGTCGACAATCTTAAAATTTTGGAATATAAAATCTTAGGCACAAAGCCTGACATCCAAAGCAAAACTTCGGAAGTCGAACCTCTTGACCCATCGTACAGGATGCCAGGCGTCAAGATCGAGAAAGCGACCGTTGACAGCACATGGGTAATCTCCAACAAGGGGCTGGAATATTGGTTCCTCGGCGATGATTCCTACCCTACCGACTACACAATAACGGCCAGAATGCTGCCCGGTGACTACGCTCATTTCCACAGCTGGAAGGTCACAGTCAATGGAGAAAGACGCGAGCAGAAAGGATACTCCTGCAAATTCTCTACGCCAGAAACGCCTCTCACTTACACGATCGGGAGTACTGAATATTCATGGGGCAGCTGCCAAGGTCAGTTGAATATGATCGTCTATCGTGACGGCAAAGCCATCGACTCAATCGCCATGATTCTCCGAGGAAGCAGAGATGACTACAGCCTCGTCAGGACCTATTGATGGTTCTGGGAATACATTACCGATCAAACATTCGGATAAACGTATAGGAGCGTTCTTCGCAACGCTCCTTGTTTTTTGCTCGTCATTTGAGGCAAGCGCACAGGGGACGGCTCCGAAAGACGCACGGTTGATCTGATAGCACTATCGACTATTCGGACAAGTATGAGATTATCTGATTTTCCAGTTCCGGCAAGTCGTGGGTGATCACATCCCAGATGACGGTGTTATCGACTTGGAAATATTCATGGACTATGTAATTTCTCATGCCTGTCACCATCTTCCATGGTGTCTGGGGGTGATTGGCTTTGAATTCCAATGTCAAAAGATTGGATGCTTCACCAATGATTTCAATGTTTTTGATGATTGCATAGTACATCATGTCATCATCGACAAAATCGGCAAATGACTTACCGTCAGAATAACGCTTGATCCTCTCAATAGAATCAAGGATATGTTGAAGGCGAATTCGGTCTTTAGCTGGTTCTCTCATAGATCAGGATTTTGTCGTGATTCGCGGTTTCCTGGGCGAAGGAGAGCAGGGTGCCGTCGGACACCAGATCGACTTTCCGTCCAAGGAGGGCCTCAAGGTCACTCCACATTCCGAAATATTTCAGACCTATTGGTTGGCTTTTATCCAGAAGAACGATGATGTCCACATCACTGTCGGGGGTTTCTTCCCCTCTGGAGAATGAACCGAATAGCCAAGCTTTCAACACTGGTTGAGTGTTGAAATACTGATTCAGTGCATTTATCATAGTCTGTCTGTCCATTCACATCATCATTTGCTTCAAAGGTAATGTATTTTGAAGATAATTCCAAATGGAGTTCAAACCACAATTCAAAGACGTTAGGTACGCGTCCGGACTGAGCTGGCGGCCCAACTGACACTCCATCCGCCCCATCACTCTACAGCTTCAGTTGAACAGCAAAAGGCTGACTCTTTTGGGGAGCCAGCCTTTACGAATATATCAATGTCAAAGACACCTATTCCGCCTTGGTAACCTCCCAAGCCTGCTTACCGTTGTATGTGGTCTCTTTTGATATATATCCGTCTGGAACCCAGTTAGCATTCTTGCCGTTAACCTTATCAGCAGCACTATTCGATGGATCAAAACCCACGAATATGCCACCTGTGATATTTATGGTACATTTATTAGCATCCACTGAGCTATCAAGACAATTTATCAAGAATGCTGGATCTCCCGCACATTCAAACACTCCATCATAGATATTCAAAGTAGCAGTCTGCTTCCATGTTGGTCTCAAGTAAATCGCAGCCACTTTTTCAGAAGGATCGTTATTCTTATCCAAACCAGCATAAAAATAACCTCCATAGATATTAGCTATACCATTGATAATGGTTACTGCATTATTAGCAACACCACCACTGCCTCCTTTAACAGTCAAATTACCATAAATATTTACAGTCAATTTAGTTGAGCTTGTGTTGCTTCCCATAATTTCGATTGCGCAAGCACCATTCCCATCTGTACTATTAGAAGGACCTTCTATAATTCCACTACCACTTATATTAACAACTCCTGTCTTATTGGAGGTCGAAATAGTTTCCCCTACATCTGTCCTATATGATGAAGATGGAGTTATTTTTCCATTTTCGCCTACAACAAGATTATACCCATTTTCCAAAGTAAGATATGAGCTTTCCAATTCTATTGGGCTATTTACCAAAACAGGTGTTGTTTTTGAACTGGTTATCGCGCTCTTCAAACTTGCCTCGTCCGTAGCCTCGGTAGCCTTTACAACCTTGTACCAATCACCGTCCTTAATCACGCCATAGCCATCTGCCACGAAGTTCGCGACAGGGTTTTCGGAGTGTGACGCAGCAGGATTGTACTTGTAGAACTCGCCACCGGTTACAGAGATAACCGCCTCCTGGTTATCATCGTACTTGTTAAGAGTGTATGTTTCGCTTCCGTACCATTTACCACCGTTAATATAGATCTCTGAATTCCAATAGCGTGCATAAGCACATACATTGGCACTATAATATGTGGCATCGCCTTCTATTGTCAGAGAAGCACCAGGCCCGACATAAAACAGAGGGTTTACATTCTTCTGTGCGGAATCTCCAAATGAACCAGAGCCTTTAATGGTCAACGACCCACCATCTATATTGACTCCTGTACAGTCTGCTTTATACCCTTGAATATTCACATTGTTACCATTCAAGTTTATGGTAACTTTATTATTCGAATTAACCGTCAAAGTCAAGACCGTGGCATCTTTCAAAATAGTAATCTCCTTTGTGGCATCTTCAGAAGCCTCAATCGCGGACTGTAACGAAGAGTACTGAACTCCATCATATTCAGAGACTGCTTCTGCAACTTCAGTGTACCATGCTTCCTTGGTCTGGTCATACACATCACCTATGCCATAGCCTTCGGCAAGGTAATCCTTGCAGGCGTTGTCAGAGAATTTTCCACCTGAGATTTCTATTGTGGCGTTCTCGTAGTCAGGGTACTGGGAATCCTTGTCAACATAGACTGTCTGGCAAGGGACAACAACGCGACTGTCACCTACGCGGCCGGTCTTCTTGTCTGGATCGGTTGTAGTGAACGTTCCGCCCTTGATGGTCACCTTTCCGCCACGGCAAAGGACACCGACACCTCTCTCGATGTCGAATGTGCCATCATTGACAATGATGTTGTCCTTCCATGCAGCGTAAATTCCGCAGGCGATGGCGTTCCTATCATTATATGCCTCGTCTGACATCTGCCCTTTGAAGGTACCGCCATTGATAATAATGGTGTTTGGATTCTCACGCAGTGCCGTATTTGTCTCGTCATAAGGGAACATCCGTGAATTTCCATTAGTTAGGATGACCGCATTATTTGAGGAGATAAATGTTCCTCCATTAATCTTGATAGTCGAGCCAGTAAGTGTGCTTGTAGCAATTGCTCCCTCTACGCCAGTGATGTTGCAATTGTCGAACGTAATGATCTCATTCTGACGACCCTGCTTAAAGAAGAGACCACCCTCCTTTGTCGAAACGATGTTTCCGTTCTTGAAATTAACGGTAAGACCATCCTCGGTGATATAGAAAACATCATCGTCAGCTGTGACTGTGTTGCCACCAAGATCAAAAGTTACGCTCTTGTCAATGGAAACTTTTTCTGTTGTGACATCTGAGACAACATTGATAGTCGATCCTTCCGTAGCCGCAGCGACCGCATCCTTTAAAGAAGAATACTCCTTTCCGTCAACAGTCGCTACAGCTGTTCCCTGAGTCAAGATGACTCCGAATTTGTTCTTCTCGATCTTGGCGTTTTCTTTTTCGAAAGTGCCCAGCTCAATAGACTTTCCGTCCCTTGTCGTTGCTGTTATTGTAAGGCTCTGTCCTGAAAGGTCAAGAGGAACTACCGTAAAGAATCCACGGAATGTGTCTCCTGTCGCGAACTCAAGGCCTGTTCCTCCTTCCTCACCAAGCGCAAGGGTAATCTCGTTGTCACGTGTTTTCGCTGAAATTGTTGATGAAGTCACGTCGAGTATTCCCTCAGTGACGAAGATATCGTCAGTAGCAGAGATAGTTACCGACACAATGTTCTCAGCCTCAGCGAAGGTATGTTCGAGGATTATCCAGCCAATCTGATTGGACAGGTTGAAACTCAAGAAGTTCGCATTTACATCTTTAGTTGCCTTAGCACATGCATAGTCGAACTCCTTTAGGTGAGCAGAGTTGTTATTTGTTGTCTGCCTTTGCCCAAGAAGTGTAACTGGAACTTCCTTTTCCGAGCTCGGTAGCGACTTCGCTGGAATATAGGCATAATAGTCAACATCATCCATTAACTGAAATCCCTTGCTTTCTAGTTTGGACGAGGCTTCACCCGCATTCACAGTCCTAAACATGGCAACATCACCGTCTCCGATTGCCATAAGGTTTTCTCCCTCCCCCCATGTGAAAACGAGTTTGTCATTTTCATAAGTAAAACTCTTTGTGACAACAGAAACAGGCTGTTCAAGTGTCGCGAAAACGCCATCACCGCTTTCCGCATCCGGTGTAATCACCTCAGATGTTTCCGCACATGCCGCTAACATCGTGATCACACTAATGGCAACGGGTATTTGATTATTCATGATCTATAAAGTTTTATTATTGTTTTCACGTCTTAAAAGCCTCTCCCACCATCCTCATTTGTCGCATCTGAACCACTTAGACACAACACGTCAGACGGCATCATGTCAATCTCTTCTACTTCAGGCTTGACATAAACCATAGTTTCATTTACTTTTTTCATAGAAATATAAAAATGCTAGCTAGCGGCTCCGGACTAGTCAATTAATAGTAAACTTCATAGGGCAGATAGAACAAGACGTGGAGCCGTATCCATCAAAAGGTTCATTTTCAAGCTTTCGTGAAGCCTTCTTGTATGAACCGAAATCATGGAGCGCTTGTTGTATGTGCCCACTTTCTTTCTTCAGTATCGAAAAAAGCGGGGACTAATATATATAACCAAATAATTTTGAGTTTTTTTGCGGTTTTTCAAGACAAACTACGGGGAAAGCCACAAAGATGTGTTTAGGAATATATCTTCGAAAGCATGTAAAGGAAATATGATGCACCTATGAGCAGAGCGGTGAAAGTAAGTTTAAGCCACATTGCGTTATAGAACTCTTCATTACGGTTTGCTCCAGTCGGGAAACCGTAACATTGAGGCCATGGAGGCCATTCACCCGGACAGGGCGCGCGAAGCGCGTAGGCCTCCAAGAACTCCATGCTACGGTACCAAAGGCAACATTTTCGCCTGAAATTGTCGTTGAATCCCTCCTTCTGTCGACTATGAATGACAATTTGGCCCCAAAATGTCGTCCATTTACTCCTTTACTGATATGCTAAGGGTCACTTCGACAGGCTCAGTGACCGATGGAGAACAGCTCTGCAACCAGATGTGGCTCTAGTTGAGAAACAAAAAAAACCCTGCGACCGGACAAAGAAACAGGCTCAGAGACCGCACGATGGTCACTGAGCCTGTCGAAGTGATTTTCTCTTTCTACGGTAGATTGCCACCTTATAATCTCTACCTGATCATCGGAAGCCAGGTCTGGATGTGCTTGCCTTTCCAGCAGTCAACGGAGGAGTAGTCAACCATGTGGATGTCTCCTTCGGTGGTCGGGACTATGAACTCCATTCTGGTGCCTGCGCGCTGAGGAGCAATGGCCTTGACTTTGACCTCACCGCATTCGTCAGCTACGATCTGAACAGGTTTGTTGTAGTCAGCATCAATGTTCTCGTCACGGGCGAGGACAAGAGGTCCCCACTGAACAGCCTGGAAGTACTTGCCTTCAGGGTTGCGGCCTTTGTCGGAAGCATTGATGAGTTTCGCGCGCATGTCGAAGATGATGTAAATGCTGTCACCAGGCTTCCAATTGCGCTCTAGAGAAAGATAAGTACCTGCCTCAACACCACTTACCGTTCTACCATTAACAGAGATATAGGTATTCTCACTCCATGAAGGAATGTGCAGTTTCAATGTAAACTTCTCCTTGGCGGCAGGGTCAACGGAGATGCGAACCTCATTGCCACGAGGATATTCAGTGACAATTCCTAGCTTCACTTCGTTGCCTTTGGCGGTCTTGGCGGTCACAGTGCCGGCATTGTAGAGATTGATGACTGGGCCTTCCTTGGACTGCATCGCTGCGATGTAAGGGAGGTATGAAAGTCCGCATGGGCCGCTGAGGTTGCAGCAGGTGACAGGCTGGCCATCGATGTTGGTGCCCCAACCGCTGTTGGTCACTTTGGCGCCATTCAGAAGGTTCACGTAGCTGAAGCTCTTTCCGTCCGGCTTCATGGCACCCAAAAGACCATTGTAGGCATATTTCTCTATGTAGTCAACAGCCGTAGGATCTCCGGTCAGACGAAGGTACTGTGAGCAGTATTTCATCCAAGTCACGCCCACGCAGGTCTCCATCATCCTCTTGATGTCAGGGTTGGTCTGCTCCACGGCAGTGTTGCTCCATCCTTCACCGTTGAGTCTAGGCCAATAAATGTCCGAACCAGCGTTGCCGATGATGGTGATTTCATTGTCTTTCACATCATTGAAGAAATTATCCAGACATACTTTCCATTTAGGATCACCGGTGGCACGATAATACTCCGCCAAACCTTCCCACACGGAAGTCATCTCGTAGGCCTTAGGATAAGGCTTGCCGACATTGTAGAGATGCTCTCCTTCATAGACCTGCTGGAATATGTTGCTGCCTTTGGACGCGCCAGTTCTTACAATATACTCAGCGAAATCGAGGTACTCTTTCTTTCCCGTGATGAAATAAAGCTTCACCATAGGTTCAAGTATTGAGGAGGACTCGATCTTGGTTGAGCTCCAACCAAGATGAGTAATGCCTTTCTTCGGTGCTGGGCCTACTTGATCAATAACGCTTTTAGCCTCTTTTTCTAGAGCTGAAAGGACTCTAGGATCCTGCTCGACATCAGTGTAGTACTGAAGAAGTCCGAGCATGGTGTACTTTCTCTCCCAGATGTCACCATCACGATCACCTGGCTGATCATCAACAGCTGTGCAGCTAAGGCTACCATTACTCTTTTCGGTGGCCATCAATTTATAGACGAGGCTCTTGGTCAATTCCTTAAGTTTGGGATCTTGATTGTAGCGGTAAAGCAGCGAGTTAGTGCGGATGCACTTTCCTGGCATCTCACCGAGAGCGAACTTCGGACGACCTTTGATGAAATAGTCGATGACTTTGTCGTAAGGCATCACACCGTTGACCCAATGGTCAATGGAATTTTGAATGTCATTGGAGAAGTAGCCGTTGAAAGTCACACTTCCAGCTGGAAGTGGCTCGATCACATCCTCTACCTTCTTCAGATTTTGAGCGAAGGCTCCGACAGAAAGCAGCATGGCCGCTGCTGCGAAAACGATTGCATTTTTCATTATTATACCTATTGAATATTTCCAAAAGTTTACAAAGTTAACATTTTCCAAGCAACTTCCGACATCGACCGACAATGAAAACTCAATATTCATAAAAAACACTTCCGATGAGAAGTTGGTCATGCTTGTATGCTTGGTGATTATTCACTTCAACTTCAAACCGCTTTTGCCGGAGAGGATTTTTGTTCGTATCTTTGTAGGTAACCGCATCAAAATTGGTTTATGGTAAGAATATTCTGCAAGAACACCGGGACATACAAAGAGTTCCTTGAAGGGACTCCCCTGCTGGACATCGCTCCGGCATTCGAGTTCGACAAACCGTACGACATACTGGCCGCCAAGGTGAACAATGTGGCGGAGGGTCTGAGATTCAGGGTTTTCCACAACCGTGATGTAGAATTTTTGGACTACCGAACCTACATCGGACGCAGTTTCTACAGCCGCTCGCTCTGCTTTCTTCTGTACAAGGCCACAAGGGATCTGTTCCCGGAAAGCAGGATGACAATCCGCAGGCCGATCTCCAAAGGCTATTTCTGCTCAGTCTTCAAGAACGATGGATCTTTCCTCACAGAAGAGGACGTGGAGGCGATCGGAGTGAGGATGAGGGAACTCGTGATCGAGAATATTCCTTTCAGGCGCAAGGAACTCCAGATCGAGGAGGCTATCAAAATATTCAAGGAATCAGGAGACCTCGACAAGGTGAAACTGCTGGAGACGTGCGGTGAGGTTTACATCACCTGCTACTCGCTTGGCGATGTGACTGACTACTACTACGATGAGCTCGTTCCGAGCACCGGCTACCTCAAGACATTCGGTGTGAAGCTCTGCCACGAGGGAATATTGCTGCGTGTCCCTGACCGTCACCATCCAGAGGATCTGGCCCCGCTTCACGAGCAGCCTAAGACATTCGAGGTGTTCGCGGAGACGCACAAATGGAACTGGATAATGGGGCTTTCCAATGTCGGAGACGTCAACGAGTCGATTCTCAAGGGTAACGCATCAGACCTCATCCAGATCTCCGAGGCATTGCAGGAGAAGAAGATAGTCCAGATCGCTGAGGAGATTGAGAGACGGCACAACGACCCTGAAAATCCGGTGAAACTGGTGCTCATCACGGGGCCGAGCAGCAGCGGAAAGAGTACTGTCTGCAAAAGGCTCAGCGTCCAACTGAAAGCCTGTGGGCTGCACCCGATTTCATTCTCGACTGACGACTATTTCGTCAATCGTGTTGACACCCCGAAACTCCCTGACGGAAGCTACGACTTCGACAACTTCGACACCGTGGATCATGAATATCTCCAGAAAGACCTTGTCAAACTTCTTAATGGAGAGGAAGTTGAAGTTCCTGAATATAACTTCGTCACAGGTCGTAGAGAATTTAACGGCAAGAATCTAAAGCTTGGCGAAAGGTCCGTGCTGCTAATCGAGGGGTTGCACGCCTTGAACCCTCGCCTCACGGAAAAGGTCCCTGAGAAGGAAAAGTTCAGGATATTCATAAACACCATCACCTCCATCTCGCTGGATTGCCACAACTGTATTCCGACGAGTGACAACCGTCTGTTGCGAAGAATTGTGAGGGACTATCTCAAAGGAGCGTTCACGGCTCGTGAGTCAATCTCAAACTGGCCAAACGTGCGAAGAGCTGAGGTCAAATGGATCTATCCTTTCCAGGAGAATGCTGACGTGCTGTTCAACTCGGCCTATCTAGTGGAGTTCGCGGTGCTGCGCACCCATGCGGAGAGGATTCTGGCGACCGTGCCGAAGAACTGTCCGGAGTACAGCGAGGCGCACAGACTGCTGAAGTTTCTGCACTACTTCGTGCCAGTTTCGGACAAGGAGATCCCACCGACATCGCTGATTAGAGGGTTCATCGGAGGAGGAAGCTATTGACATTCAAACGTCTGGCCGACGCCGAGGATGCAGTTTTGGCGGCCGGGAGTGACACTTACATATTCATAGACAACAATTAAAACATCTACCAACAAAATGGCGGACGAAAAGATAATATTTTCAATGAACGGTGTGGGAAAGGTTCTCCCGCACAACAACAAGGTTATTCTGAAAGACATCTACCTTTCATTCTTCTACGGAGCAAAAATAGGCATCATCGGTCTGAACGGCTCCGGTAAATCGACCCTGATGAAGATCATCGCCGGTGTTGAGAAATCCTACAGGGGCGAGGTGGTCTGGGCACCGGGCTATTCAGTGGGCTACCTAGAGCAGGAGCCGCAAATGGATCCTGACAAGACTGTGCTAGAGGTCGTGCAGGAAGGCGTGCAGGAGGTGATGGATGTGCTCAATGAATATAACGAGATCTCTCTCAAGTTCATGGAGCCGATGGACGACGACCAGATGAACGCGCTCATCGAGCGTCAGGGCGAGCTGTCCGAAAAAATCGAGCATCTGGGCGGATGGGAGATCGACGCAAAACTTGAAAGGGCGATGGACGCTCTGAACTGCCCTCCATCAGACGCTAAGATCTCCACTCTTTCTGGTGGCGAGCGCCGCCGTGTGGCTCTCTGTCGTCTGCTTCTCCGAGAGCCGGACGTGCTGCTTCTGGACGAGCCTACCAACCACCTTGACACTGAAAGCATCCAGTGGCTGGAGGCGCACCTGCGTCAGTACAAGGGCACGGTCATCGCCGTGACCCACGACCGTTACTTCCTCGACAACGTGGCCGGATGGATTCTTGAGCTTGACAGAGGCGAAGGCATTCCGTGGAAGGGCAACTACAGCTCATGGCTGGAGCAGAAGACCAAGAGGCTTGAGATGGAGGAGAAACAGGAGAGCAAGCGTCGCAAGACCCTCCAGCACGAGTTGGAGTGGGTGCGCATGGCCCCTAAAGCCCGTCAGGCCAAGCAGAAGGCTCGTCTTGGAGCCTACGAGAAACTGGCCGCAGCCGATTCTAAGGAGAAAGAGGCTAATCTGGAAATATACATTCCGAACGGACCGCGCCTCGGCAACAAGGTCATCGAATTCAAGGACGTGTCCAAAGCCTACGGGAACAAGGTTCTCTTCGAGCATCTTTCGTTCGCCCTTCCGCCTGCCGGAATCGTGGGTGTCATCGGTCCTAA
>DBKH01000027.1:14397-59652 GCA_002297815.1 Bacteroidales bacterium UBA755
CCGGACACCGGCTCAATTGACATCGGAGAGACAGTGAAGATCTCTTACGTGGACCAACAACACAGGAGCATCGACCCGGACAAGACCGTGTTCGAGACCATAGCCGGCAACTCCGAGTGGGTGCGCCTTGGCAACAAGGACATCAACGCCCGCGCATGGGTGTCCAGATTCAATTTCAGCGGCTCCGATCAGGAGAAACTCTGCGGAGTGCTTTCAGGAGGTGAAAGGAACAGGCTGCACCTTGCGCTGACTCTCAAGGATGAGGGCAACGTCTTGCTTCTGGATGAGCCTACGAACGATGTGGATGTGAACACGATCCGTGCTCTGGAGGACGGTCTTGAGAACTTTGCGGGCTGTGCCGTGGTGATCAGCCACGACCGTTGGTTCCTAGACAGGATCGCCACTCACATCCTCGCCTACGAGGGTGATTCCAACGTGGTGTTCTTCGAGGGCAACTACGCTGAGTACGAGGAGAACCGCAAGGCACGCCTCGGCAACACAGAGCCTAAGAGGTTCAAGTACAAGAAATTGATGGAATAGTTATTGCAGGGTTCCGATGTTGGTGCGCTGCGGTGGCGCACCATAATGTTGCACTAAAACTATAACTGTTATGGCAAGTGACTCAAAAAAGTACGAATGCCTGCGCTGTGGTTGGATCTATGATCCAGCGGAAGGTGATCCAGACGGTGGCATAAAGCCCGGAACCCCGTTCAAAGACATCCCGAAGGACTGGAAATGTCCGGTCTGTGGAGCTTCGAAATCAGATTTCGCGGAATATTCTGAATAACCTTCCGCAAGACTTGCAAATTGAGCACAGGTCACTTCGACAAGCTCAGTGACCTGTGCATCATTGATTCACCAATATGGTTGGCACGTTTTGACAAACTCTGTGGCCAACCATTATTTTGTTGAAATGGACTGGGCGATGACATAGCCCATTGACCACGCTGCTTGCAGATTAAATCCTCCAGTAATCGCGTCAACATCAAGGACTTCGCCAGCGAAATAGAGGCCCGGATGAGTCTTGCATTCAAGTGTGCTGAGGTTAATGTTGGACAAGGCTACACCACCACAGGTAACGAACTCCTCCTTGAAACGGCTCTTTCCGCGAACTTGGTACTCATCGTTACTCACGGTGTTCACAAGACGATTCATACCTTTTGAGCCAAGTTCAGCCCAGCGGGCATCTTCCCGGATGCCGCACTTGGAAATCAAGTAGTTCCAAAGTCTAGAAGGCAATTCTGATGGATGAGTGTTGAGTATTAATTTCTGTGGATTGGCATTGGACAGTGACTGGATTCTGCTTCTGACATCTAGCTCGCTTGCTTCCCCGAACCAATTCACGGAAAGAGTGGCAGAATATTCATTGTCAACTAGATAGCGGGCCGCATAAGAGGAGAGTTTCAAGATCGCAGGACCGCTCATTCCCCAATGGGTAATAAGAAGAGGACCGTTGGCCTTGAATTTCGTCCCGGCCAGAGATGCGCTGGCATTCTCAACCACGGTGCCCATCAACTCTCGGACAGGACTGTCGGGAAGGTTGAAAGTGAAAAGGGATGGGATAGGAGGGATGATTTCCAAATTCAAGGCGTCTAGGAATCCTAAGACTGAGAGTTTCGGGCTGCCACCGGTGGTGACAATCACGATGTCTGCGGAATAATCGAGTCTATGCTGTCGTTGAGAATTTGGGAGTGTCGGCCCTTCGACAAGCTCAGGGACCGGATTTACTTGCTCAGGGGCTGAACAAACTGGCCGCTGAGCCTGTCGAAGCGACTGTCTACCGGAAAATTCAGTAGAAAGCGTGTAGCCGCCTTCTGGGCGTGGAAATATTCCTGTGACTTTATGATTTGTGCGGAGCACGACTCCTTCCTGACGCATCCGGGCAAGCAGAGTACTAACAATCTCCATCGCGTTCTGTGAAGCGGGGAAAACGCAATGATCACTCTGAAGGACAAGTCGCACGCCTTCATTCTCGAACCAACGCCATGTGTCGTTGTTGTCAAAAGAGCGAAAAAGACGCTTCATCAACTTGTCACCGCGAGGATAAGCCTCTGACAGAGAAGATATTCCTTCAAAAGAATTGGTCAGATTGCACCGCCCTCCCCCAGTAATTGCCACCTTTGCCAAAGCCTTCGGCCCCGCCTCAAAGACCTCCACCGAAGCGGATGGAATCCTCCGTTTCAGTTCAATGGCGCAGAAACACCCCGCTGCCCCGGCCCCAATCACAGCAACTTTCATAATGCAAACCTACACAAATTATTTGAGAAATTCATGAATATTCTCTATCAATAACCGCAACAAAAACCTCTGTGAATAGCGCTATAGGAGCAGTGGAATAAACTTGGTGAAATGCCATTTAGTGAATATCTTTGCATTGTTTATGGCATCAGGGCAGAAAGACATACTCCTTGGAATGATTCGGAAGGGGCAACCGATGACACTCGGACAGCAGATTCGACTTACGATTCTGCTGAGTTTACCAGCAATCGCAGCTCAATTTTCTTCTGTACTAATGCAGTACATTGATGCCGGAATGGTCGGACATCTTGGAGCAAACCAGGCGGCATCAATAGGTTTGGTCGCCACAACGACATGGATCATGGGTGGATTCCAGTCCGGAGCAAGTTCCGGATTCTCAGTCCAGATCGCCCATCTTTGTGGAGCTCAGGATTTCAAGGGTGCCAGAGCCGTGATGAGGCAAGGGCTGACCACAGTATTCATTATCGGACTGGTTCTCGCCGTGACCGGTATAAGCATCAGCGGAGCGCTCCCCCATTGGCTTGGCGGGACACCGGAGATAAATGAGGACGCATCGGAATATTTCTGGATATACTCAGCGTTCATCCCCATAGGAGCGGTAGGATGGGCGGCAAGCTCAATGCTTCAAGCCAGCGGCAATATGAAGATTCCGAGTCTTATGTACACCGGGATGTGTGCCCTGGACGTGATGTTCAACTACATATTCATTTACGTCTGCGACATGGGAGTTGCGGGAGCCGCACTAGGCACTGGTGCTGCTGAACTTGTTACTTCCATCTTTGTGGTCTGGTACGTCCTCATACGTTCTAAAGAATTGAATATCAAGGGTGAACAAGGCACGTTCGTTCCTCAGCGCAAAAATGTGCGCAACGCATGGGGGATCACCGCTCCGATGTGGCTTCAAAACATCATCATGAGAGGATCGCACATCATGAGCACCATCATCGTGGCCCCTCTCGGTCCGGTTTCAATAGCTGCCAACTCTCTGGCCATCATTGCTGAGAGTTTCTGCTACATGCCAGGCTACGGAATCGAGGAGGCGGCCACAACGCTTGTCGGACAGAGCTTAGGAGCCAAACGTCGTGATGTCGCCAAGAGGTTCTCGCAGATCACCCTGCTGATGGCCGCCGGCATCATGACATTACTGGGAGTACTCATGTTCATCTTCGCCACCGACCTGATGATGCTTCTGAGTTCAGATCCCAATGTCATCGACCTTGGAGCCAAAGTGCTTAGAATCGAAGCCTTCGCAGAGACTCTGTACGCATTCTCAATCGCAGGTTACGGTTCATGCGTTGGTGGGGGCGACACGCTAGTGCCAAGTGTGATGAATTTCGGAAGCATGTGGGTGGTACGCATAGGACTGGCACTGATTTTAACACCTCGAATGGGTCTTACAGGCTATTGGATTGCCATGTGCATCGAGCTAAATGTCCGCGGTCTGCTGTTCTACTGGAGACTTCGCGGAGAGAAATGGATGAAACTAAAGATTACTTGAAGATATGGAAAAGATCATCAATCAAGAATTCGGTGGAGAGAGGCCGCTGTACTGCAAACACGACCTATATCTTGAGAACGTCAAGATCCACGCTGGAGAATCAGCGCTTAAAGAGACCGGCAACATAACCGCTGTTCATTGTCAGTTCGAAGGCAAGTACCCTTTCTGGGAATGCAATGGATTCGTCATAAAGGATAGCCTACTCACCGTAGGAGCTCGTTCAGGACTTTGGTATTCAAAGAATTGCGAGATTTATGACACAATTATTGATGCTCCGAAGACTTTCCGAAGAATGGACGGGATCAAGCTAAAGAACGTCCAGATTCCGGGCGGGACAGAGACTTTCTGGGATTGCCGGAACATAGAAATTGAGGACTCCATCATAGATAGAGCCGACTATGTGTTCATGCACTGTGAGAATGTCAAGCTGTCCAATGTCAAGCTGAATGGCAACTACAGTTTTCAGTACGCAAAAAACGTAGAAATCAGAAACTGCATCCTAAACTCCAAGGATTCTTTCTGGGAAGCAGAAAACGTCACCGTCATTGATTCTGTTATCAATGGTGAATATCTCGCATGGTACTCAAAGAACCTTTGCCTCGTACGCTGCCACATCACCGAAACACAGCCACTGTGCTACTGCGATGACCTTGTTCTGGAGGATTGCACAATGGGCGTTGACGCAGATCTTGCGTTTGAATATTCCTCAGTCAAAGCCACAGTCAAGGGTCATGTCCCTTCAATTAAGAACCCACGCACCGGTTTCATACGCTACGGCTCCGTTGGTGAGATTATTCTTGACCAGAACATCAAAGCTCCGGGCGACTGCATTCTAGAGGAAACTCACTAAGCTTCCGGAATCTCGTTATTTGAAGGGATTGAGAATGGTGACTTGCCAGAACCGACAGTGAACTCGTCTTCCTTCGGTGTGGCAGATTGCACTTCGTACATTCCTGGACGGCTTCCAGAAGTCAGTTTGGTAAACTCTTCTTCAGTGATCATCTTGCAGTTGCCATTAAACTTGGCATCAAGCTCAACTTGAAGTCTTCTGATGTGAAGATCACCATCCACAACGCACGTGTCCTTAAGGGTCAGTGTGTCCTTTACAAAGAAGTTTCCGTTAATCTTTCCCCAAAAGTCAGCGTTGTTACAGATGATGTCACCCTTGATGACAGCTTTCTCACCGACAACAACCTTTGCTTGAGAGAAGATACGTCCTTCAAATGTACCATCAATTCTTATGTCATTAGGAGATGTAATCTCACCTTTGATTACCGAACCGGCTGATATTCTGCTGATATCATTTACACTAGCAGAATCCGATGAACCATAATTCGCACCCATAATACTATCTTAAATCAAATTTTAAAGATTGCCTCATGTGGTGAGGCAATCTATATTATTAATCACTATCTAACCATTATACCAAACCGGCACCGTGACAATTCTTGTATTTTTTGCCGGATCCACAAGGACATGGATCGTTACGACCTATCTTCTTGTCCACATGGATAGGAGTCCTCGCCTTCTGTTCACCGTTGGTAGAGAGATCGTTGCGTTGAGTCCTCATGTTGCTCATGTCCTGACTTCTAGGAGCCTGTGCTGGACGAGCCTCGCTATCTTCACGGAGAGGGACGAAAGCCCTAAGGAGGAATGAAAGGACATCTTTGTTTAGTTCCTCAAGCATGGTAGCGAAGAGGTTGTAGCTCTCCAACTTGTACACAACAAGAGGATCTTTCTGCTCGTAGGCAGCGTTCTGCACGCTCTGACGAAGGTCATCCATGTCACGAAGATGCTGCTTCCAGTGTTCATCAATCTGATAGAGAATGATTGAACGGCTGAGAGCCTTGGCGATTTCCTTACCTTGAGTGTTGTACGCTTTCTCAAGATCAACGCTGAGGGTCAGCATCTTACGACCATCGGAAATAGGAATAGCAATGTTTTTGTACATGTTGCCCTGCTTCTCGAAGATCATCTTGATGAACGGATAGACCTTCTCTGCGAGAGTGTTCATCCTACGCTCATAGACAGCTTGCATCTGCTTGCAAAGTGCATCAGTTAGTTGATCACCCTTAGCATTTGAGTAGAATTTCTCATCAAATCCGAGGTCGATAGACAGTTGAGCCATCACATATTCCTCAAAATCCTGATAAGACATCCCTTCAGCACGTCCTGCGATGATAGAAGCTGAGTCGATCATCATGTTCCGAACATCAATCTCAATTCTTTCTCCTGAGAGAGCGTTGCGCCTTCTAGCATAGACAGCCTCACGCTGGTAGTTCATCACATCGTCATATTCAAGGAGTCTCTTACGGATTCCGAAGTTATTCTCCTCTACTTTTCTTTGAGCGTTCTCGATTGACTTAGAGAGCATTCCGCTCACCAAAGCCTCATCATCCGCCATTCCGAGCTTGTCAACTACTCCCGCAATTCTCTCAGAACCGAACAGACGCATCAACTTGTCCTCAAGAGAAACATAGAATGCCGATGAGCCAGGGTCTCCCTGACGACCGGCACGACCTCTGAGCTGGCGGTCCACACGGCGGCTGTCATGCCTTTCTGTACCGATGATTGCTAGACCTCCAGCCTTCTTTACCTCTGGAGAAAGTTTGATGTCGGTACCACGACCTGCCATGTTCGTGGCAATGGTAACAGTACTGGACAGACCGGCCTGAGCAACGATCTCAGCCTCCCTCGCGTGCTCCTTAGCATTGAGGACATTGTGCTTGATTCCCCTCATGCGAAGCATACGGCTCAAGAGTTCGGAAGTCTCGACATCTGTAGTACCCACGAGAACTGGACGACCTTTCGAAATAAGTTCCTCTACCTTATTAATAACAGCAGTGTATTTCGCTTTCTTCGTCTTATAAATAAGGTCATCTTGGTCGTCCCTGATGACTGGACGGTTCGTTGGGATGACAACAACATCCAATTTGTAGATTGACCAAAACTCACCTGCCTCAGTCTCAGCGGTACCTGTCATACCAGCCAACTTATGGTACATTCTGAAATAGTTCTGAAGAGTAACCGTTGCAAAAGTCTGAGTAGCCGCTTCAACCTTGACATTCTCCTTTGCCTCGACAGCCTGATGGAGTCCATCGCTCCAACGACGTCCTTCCATGATACGACCTGTCTGCTCGTCCACAATCTTGACCTTGTTGTCAATCACGATGTAATCAACGTCCTTCTGGAACATAGCGTAGGCCTTAAGGAGCTGGATGACGGTGTGGACACGCTCACTCTTAAGGGAATAGTCCTCCATGAGGGCATCTTTCTTCTCCTGCTTCTCCTCAGCAGATAGCTCTGTGTTCTTCTGGATCTCAGCAATCTGGCTTCCAACATCAGGAAGGACGAAGAAGTCAGGATTGGAGACTGCATTTGCTAACAAATCATGTCCCTTGTCGGTCATGTCAACGGAATGCTGCTGCTCGCTGATCACGAAATACAGTTCATCAGTGACCACGTGCATCTCGCGCTCGTTGTCTTGCATGTAATAGTTCTCAGCCTTCTGCATCAGTTGCTTCATACCTTGCTCGCTGAGGAACTTAATGAGTGGCTGGTATTTAGGGAGACCTTTATAGGCTCTGAGAAGAAGCATTCCTCCCTCATCCTCCTTACCTGCGGCTATAGCCCTCTTGGCATCGTTCAAAACCTGAGTCACAAGAGCGCGCTGCTTTTGATAGAGATTCTCTACGTAAGGCCTGAATTCCATGTACTGCTCGTCATCCTGAGCCTTGGCAACAGGGCCAGAAATAATCAATGGAGTACGAGCATCATCAATGAGTACGGAGTCAACCTCATCGACAATGGCAAAATGATGTTTCCTCTGGACGAGGTCTGTCATATTCACTGCCATATTGTCACGAAGGTAGTCGAAACCGAACTCGTTGTTTGTTCCGAAGGTGATGTCACAGTTGTAGGCTCTCTTTCGGGCATCGCTGTTAGGCTCATGCTTGTCAATGCAATCTACAGAAAGGCCATGGAACATGTAAAGAGGTCCCATCCATTCAGAGTCACGTTTGGAGAGGTAGTCATTGACCGTCACGACATGTACTCCCTTGCCGGCCAAGGCATTAAGGAACACTGGAAGAGTTGCGACAAGGGTCTTACCCTCTCCCGTAGCCATCTCAGCGATCTTACCTTGGTGCAGTACTATACCACCAATCAACTGGACATCGTAATGAACCATGTCCCAAGTTACCTCGTTTCCACCGGCTAACCAATGATTCTGATAGATGGCCTTATCACCTTCAATGTGGACGAAATCATGATTGATGCTTAACGAACGGTCGAAGTCGTTGGCCGTCACCTCAATGGTAGGGTTTTCCTTGAATCTTCGAGCTGTTGACTTCATGATCGCGAAAGCCTGAGGAAGAATCTCCTCCAACACCTTTTCAATCTCCGCATCCTCATCTTTCACCAATTTATCAGACTCGGTTGCCAATTCCTCTTTTTCATGTACTGGAATATCCTCGTTCAGTTTGGCCTTGATCTCAGCAATCCTCTTCTCGAAAGGAGCCTCACAGTCACGTAACTTCGCCTTCAACTCCTCCGTTTTAGCTCTCAGTTCATCATTGGAGAGCTGATCAATAGGACCATAGGCCTCCAAAACCTTATTAAGGACAGGCCTAATCTGCTTAAGATCCCTGTCGGCCTTCGAGCCGAACACTTTTTTAAGAATAGTTGCTATTGCCATAAAAATCCTAAATGTCTCTGATTATCCTACAAATTTAATGATAATCAAAGACATTTACAATTATTAAGCCCCTAATTATTCACTGCCGAATTGACAGCCGTAATGAGTCTAGCAAAAGTTAATCAACTAGATGATTGAGCAACAGCTTACGAATGTTGTCGGAAATTTTCTTGTGAGCATCTGTCGCATTCTCCAACATCTCAGCTAGATTCTTATACTTGATTAGTTCACGAGTGTCTTCTTCATTAGTAAAAATGTACCCCATGTAATCTTCGTAGGCATCATCAGCAGCATGCTCCAACTCTGTAACACGCTCGCAAGCCATTGAAATTGAAGATACATTCTTCTTTAGGTCAACAAGCAACGGGATTGTGTCGTGAATGACTTCCGACTGCGACTGAGCCATCAGAGCCAATTCTTTAAGTTGGTCGTCAAGTTTGGCGGGACGATAGATCAAGACAGCCTTCGAAGTGTCTTTTATGACATCCAAGCAGTCGTCCATAGCCATTGCAACAGCTTGGAGGTCCAACTTATTGACTTGAACAAACGGAAGCCCTGAAAGCATCTCATGGAACTCAGTAAGAAGGGCATCACCTTGAGCTTCACATGATTTGATCTCTTTCTCCATTCTAGAGCGCTGTTCCAAATCATCAGTTCCGAACATTGCTACCAAAAGCGATGAAGTCTTGCTCAAGAAATCGGTCTGTTGCGCAAGAATAGGAACGAAATCATGCCCGTTTCTCCCAAAGAACGTCTTCATTCTTTTAAATATGCCCATAAAGAAAAAACTAAAACTCTAAAAATATTTTTTATGATGCATCAAATTTACAATCTATTTCGCAATTTCGCCACTATTCTATAAAAAACAGAAAAATATTCGTAATATTTCTTTTTGACCCCAAGAAGTACTTCATTATCGAACTACCTTTGTCTCAGGTTTTTGTCCAGCTGATGATAGTCCGACAAGTCCGATTTTACGCTTCAATCCCGCCAATGGCCTTCATTGCCTTACGGATCCAATCACAACACATCGCGGTGTTCTGCCGCAGTATCCACTCAAATTTCGAACTTGCTTTTACTCTTAATCCGAGATGGCGTGCAAGGCCAGCGGGAAATGCGTAAGCTAGTATTCTTCTGTTCAAACGTTTTGATATCAAGCATAAACTTCGTAAATTGCGACCGAAATCCGAGAATGATGCGACTTGCATATTGCATACACGCTCTTAACCTCTCAGGAGGCATAGAAAGAGTGCTCACGACCAAGGCCAATTATTTGGCCGATGTCTTGGGTTACGAGGTTCACATTATCACGGCCCGGCAAAAAGGCAGAAAGGAATTTTTCAAACTCAGCGATAACATCATTAGGCACGATCTGAATGTCAATGACAGAATTTTCGTCCGAAAGTACAAGAAAAGATTGGATTCTCTCCTAGGAAAGATTCGGCCAGACATCACGATAACAGTTTGTGACAATGGAATTTATGCCTTAACAGGGTGCAAGAATGGTGGCATCAAGATTGGAGAATTTCATTTCTCCCACGAGAAGTTCCTTATGAAGTACGGCTCAAACGCTATAGGAAGGCTCTATGCCATGTTAAGGACTAAGCGTCTTGAGAATGCGGTCAAAAAGCTAGACCGTTTCGTTGTCCTAACTAAAGCTGACAAGGAGGACTGGGAAAAAGTCAGGCCGGACGTTGAGCAAATCTACAATCCTCTTTCGTTTATCTCAAAGGACGTCTCTCCCCTCTCACGGAAACGGTGCATCGCTGTGGGTAGATTGGAAAGCCAAAAGAATTTTAAAGATATCATCACTGCTTGGAAAATCGTAGATGAAAGGCATCCAGACTGGATCCTCGACATCTACGGAAAGGGAAGCCTAAAGGAAGCATTGCAAGGCCAAATTGAGGACTTAGGGTTAAAGGACAAAGTAAGACTGGAAGGAAGCACTGACAATGTGCTAAAGGAATTGCTTGACAGTTCATGCCTTGTGATGTCGTCACGATTCGAAGGATTCCCTATGATCCTTCTTGAGGCCCTGACAGCAGGCTTACCTATAGTTAGTTACGATTGTCCTAAGGGGCCTTCAGAGATTGTCACCATCGGGGCAAACGGCTACCTTGCAAAAGTCGGGGACACAGCAACCCTAGCACAAGGGATATGCAGTGTCATCTCCAACGAAGAACTTAGGAAGCGCTTCGGAGCCGAATCCAAAAGCCGTTCTGAAAATTTCACTTTGGACAAGACGATGGAAAAATGGAACTCGCTTTTCAAAGAATCTTCTAGCTCTATTTCTCGAAACTCGATTTGAGTGGTAGCGCACGCTCAAAAGAGTCCAAAAGAATCTTCCTTTCCGACAGATAAGCCTCCTCTTTCAGGTGCACATCATTGATGCAAACTAGTTTACGAGACGGTTCAAGAAGATATTCTCCAATTGAAGTAGCAGAAGAGGTAGCTATGGAGAAGAATTTGCCGGACAGGCGCTTCCGAATGGCCTTTCCTTGATGGAAAAGATAGTCAAGGAATAGGTATTGGTTCAGGTTCTCCATTGTACGGACCTGCGAGAGAGTCGCGAAAATGGGCTCTTTCATCTTTTCAAAAACCTCTTCATTGGCACTGCGAATCATGGGAGAACAGATGTGCTGAGGGCGAACAAACAGCACACTCTCACCTAGGCCAAGCGCCTTTCTGGCCATGCGGTCAGAGTTACGGCACTGACGTTTGTACATTCCACCAGCAAAAAGGTGGCGCGAGAAACCAATCACAATCTTTCCGTCACGGAAATAATCTTCCTCACTGCTTGGCGCAACAGGGAACATGTCATCATTGAAATAGATGAATCGCTCGTCCAGTCCAGGAATCCTATGGAGGAACATCTCAATGGTTGTGCTGTTGAATGTAGGCAGAAACTTTTCCGGGATAATGTCCTTATGAGTCACCACCTTCAAGCGCTCGGAAGCCCAATCTGGGACTTGGGTCCTGCCAGAGACGACTAAATAAACATTCCGGACAAACGGCATGTAAGTCTCTATGCCACGGAGAAGGTATTTCAAGGTTCCCCAATCACGGAAACGTTTGTCCAAAGCAGGGATATTCAAAGCACGGGAATATTCCTCCCTCCAAACAGGGTCAAGGCCATTGACATAGGTTATGACTGCATCCATAGAATTAATTATCAAGAAGAAAAACTGTGAGGTCGTGCGTTTTGCGGTCTTTTTCAGGAGGCAAGATCATGTAGTCTCCAAATTCTTGTGTCAGCCATTCATCCCAACGACTGAATGCTTTAAAATAGCAGCCCTCGAACTCAATTTCGGAATATTCCTCAAGCATGCTCTTTTCGAATATTTCCCTCGTTCCATTGTAGGTGACGGAGACTGCTCCCGCAAGACGGGAAGTCTCATAAGGGTACTTCAAGACCTCTGAATTAATCTTTTTCCACCAATATTCAGCACCCATCACATGAGCTTCTAGTTTGGAAAACAATGGTTGATGAAAATTTAAAAGATCAAAACGCGTTCCGCAGATGTTGAGCCTGTGGGACCAATGAGTTAGACGACGTTCCCTTTTTCTCTGAATGTCAGGCTCTTCCGGTTTACCATCCATCGGGAATATGTCGATGTTCAAGCCAAAATCATAATCACAGCCTTTTCCCTGAAGGCTCTTGGTGTGAGTGTCCTCAACCTTTGCGAAGAAATGGACAAAACGGTCACCTTTAGCTCCCTCCTTATGACAAAGACAACGGTAACGAGAACCATTTCCCTTGCCAAACGATGCAACAAAACGCTCATAATCAGGCCTTGGCATCAATAAATCTATGTCATCATCCCACGGAATAAACCCTTTGTGGCGCACCGCCCCTAGAAGCGTTCCGTAAGCAATAGAATAACGTATTCCCTCTTTTGCGCAAAAGGAATCCACCGCCTTAAGAATGTCCAGAAGATAAAGTTGAATCTCCCTATGTGACAATTTTTGCATTACTTTTCTAAATTATAGCCTGATATTTACAAATATAATTGATTTTTGTTAAATTTGTGAATCTGTAGCAAACGGAATATGCATTCATACGTATTTCCAGGCGATCTGGACAAAGAAATAGCCGCGATCGGCTCACAGCCGATCCCTTACATGAGGACCGATGAGTTCTCAAGAATCAATCTCGAATCAGAGAGCATCCTTCTAGACCTCATTCATTGTCAGGGCGGAAGGACAATCATCTACACGGGTTCTGGCACAGGTGCCATGAGTGCTGTCGTGGAAAACTACGTCAGCACAAAGAAGAAAGCAATAGCTATCAACGGTGGCTCATTCGGCAAACGATGGGTCTCATTATGTGAATATTACGGTGTTCCTGTGATCGACTTCAAGGTCCCGTTCGCAAAAGACATTGACTATGAAGCATTGGAGAGAACCATAGAGACAGAGAGACCGGACGTGTTCCTCTGCCAGCACCACGAGACCTCAACGGGGCAACTTTTCAACCTTGAGAAGATTTCTGGAATATGCCACCGCCACAATGTCTCCCTAGTAGTTGATGTCATCAGCACATTTCTAGCGGAAGAACTGAACATGGATGCGCTCGGAATCGACATCTGCATTACCAGCACCCAAAAAGGTCTGAACATTCCACCGGGACTTTCAATCATCTTCTTGAGCAAAAGGCTAGAGGGGTATGAATATGCTCACAGAGGTTATTATTGGGACTTTGAGGACAATCTGTCCAACCTCCAAAGAGGTCAGACTCCATTCAGCCCAGCTACTCTTATCTATCTCCAACTCCATGCTAGACTTAAGCAACTAGAGTCTCAAGGAGGAGAATCCTTCAACATCTCCGAGGTCCGTCACAGAGCAGAAGTGTTCCGTGAGGAATGCCGGAAATACGGATGGACGATGCCGGCAGAAGTTCCATCTCAGGCAATCACTGCGCTCCAGACCAAAGACACAGCGGAACGCAGGATATTCAGAGGCCTCATCGACCGTTACGAGACTTTCATAATGCCTGGTTCACTGCCTGGTTTCTACCGAATCTCGCACATGGGCATCCAATCCGATGATGAGCTTCGGGAACTTGCGCTTCGCATCCACACAATCGAAGAAGAATCTGCCCGATGAGGAAAGTGATTACCTACGGAACGTTTGACGTTCTCCATCAAGGACACATCAATCTGCTGCGCAGGGCCAAGGATTTGGGTGATTGGTTGATAGTCGGTGTCACTACGGACAACTTCGACCTTGAGCGCGGCAAACTCAACACTCGTGACAGTGTTATGAAGCGGGTACAGGCCGTCAAGGAAACTGGATTCGCTGACGAGGTCATCATTGAAGAGTATAAAGGACAGAAAATTGATGACATCCAGAAGTACAATGTGGATGTGTTCGCGATAGGCTCCGACTGGGAAGGCTACTTCGACTATCTTAAGGAGTACTGCGAGGTCGTCTATCTTCCTCGTACTCAAGGCATCTCAAGCACAATGCTAAGAGAAGAGCAGATTTCAGTCAGAATCGGAGTGATCGGGACAGGAAGTATAGCGAGGCGTTTCATCCCAGAAGCAAAATTCGTCAGCGGAAATGTTGTCACTGCTGCTTACAACCCGGACTACGATGCGTGCTCGGATTTTTGTATGAGACATGGTTTAAAAGCGGCCAATAATCTAGAGGAGCTTTTGGTGAACTGTGACGCAGTCTATGTTGCTTCTCCTCACTACACTCATTTTGAGTATGTAAAAAAAGCTTTGGAGGCCGGGAAAGACGTCCTTTGCGAGACACCTTTCGTCCTTCATCTTTCTGAAGCTAAGGAGCTTTACTCTATCGCTGAATCCAATCACAGGACTTTGATGGTTGCTCACAAGACTGCTTACTGTCCAGCTTTCAGGCATCTTGTGACGATGCTAAAATCAGGAGTCATCGGTAAAATTGTGGACATCAATGCGTCTGTCACCACTCTGACTGATGAGTGCTCTTCCAAACTAGATCACAACAAATTCGGTGGCAGCATGAACGAAAATGCATGCTTCCCTCTCCTGCCGATCATCAAGTTGTTGGGCAGAGAGGTTCGCAACGTCAACTTCTATTCGATCATGAAGAATGATGTTGACATTTACACTAAAGCAGTGTTCCGTTACGACAATGCGACCGCCTCTTTTCAAGTAGGACTCGGTGCCAAGACAGAAGGCAACATGACTGTTTCCGGAACAAAGGGCTACATCTATGTCCCGGCTCCATGGTGGAAGACGGATTACTTCGAACAGCGCTTTGAAGATCAAAACCTTAATAGGAAATGTTTTTTCCCGTTCATGGGAGAAGGCCTAAGGTACGAGATTAGAGAGTTCATCTCACACATTCTCAACCCTGGTCAAAGCATCTATCTTCTGACAAAGGATGAAATTCTGAAAATGACTGAAATCCAAGAGAACTACATAAACGGGAAAAACGTCTTCAAACTAAGCTAAACAATGAGACAACTTACTCTTAAAGAGTTGCAGTCATTCAACCTTGAGATTCTCAAGGATGTGGCTGGCTTCTGCGAAAGGAACGGGATAAGATATTCACTAGGCTACGGAACACTTCTGGGAGCCGTGCGTCATAAGGGGTTCATCCCTTGGGATGACGACATTGATGTCATGATGCCAAGGGAAGATTATGAAAGGTTCAGAACTCTCTACCGTTCAGATAAATATTCATTCATTGATAGCCGTAACACTCCAGACTGCTATATCGCTTTCGGGAGGGTTTTTGACACCGAAAAGACAATCGCATCAAGTTGCATTCCTTGGGTCAAGAAGGATGTCGGAGTGTGGATTGACATATTCCCGATTGACCGAGTTCCTGACGACTTGGACACATTCAGAAGGGTTTATGATTCCTTGTTGCTGCTCATGAAATTCAACATTGGAATCCGCAAGGTGCACACATTTTCTTCCTCTAGGCTTTCAATCAAGAAAAGGCTGAAGGTTTGGCTACTCAAAAGAATGCACCCAAGGCTGATCAAAAGGGATCCAGCTGACATTGTCAAGGACATGAACACATTGATCTCGTTAGTATCACCCGCAGAAAGCAAACATTGGTCGCAGCTTTGCTGTCCTGACGCAGGGACCGATGAGTTCTTCAATGACGATGAGATCAATGAATATGTCAAATTGCCTTTCGAAGACAGCGAGTTTTATGTCTGGAGCGGCTACGACAAAATACTACGTGATTCCTACGGGGATTTCATGACGCTTCCGCCTGAGAACAAGCGCAAACCTCTTCAAAGCTACATCACTTTCTACTGGAAGGACTAGCTCGTGGTCACTGAGCCTGTCGAAGTGACCGCGAGTTTAAGATTTTCGTCAACTGACGGTCAGAAAAAAAGCAAATTGAAAATTCTGCACGTTACCAAAATTTCCAATTTGATTTTTCTGACCATAGATAAAGAATCAGGGATATATCCCTGTCAAGGAAATTTTAATATCAGTCGGTGATATAGCATTGGCTACCCACGAAGATACTTCGCTGTCCATGAGCGTCCATTCTTAATCATGTCCTCTGGTGTGCCAGCGAAAACAACTTCACCTCCATTATCACCAGCCTCCGGGCCAAGGTCAATCACCCAGTCTGCGGCCTTGATAACATCTAGATTGTGCTCCACCACAATCACAGTGTGACCGCTACGGATTAGAAAATCGAAGGCTTTCAACAATTTCTCCACATCATAGAAATGCAGTCCTGTGGTCGGCTCATCGAACAGAAACAGAATCTTTTTCCGCGCATTGGCAGGATCCTCCGCGTTCTTGGACAGGAACCAAGCCAGTTTGATTCTCTGACTTTCGCCACCAGACAAAGTAGAAGAACTTTGACCAAGCTTTATGTAGGAAAGTCCCACATCCACAAGAGGTTGAAGCTTGCGCGCGATTTGCTTTGAAAGTTCCTCAGGCTGAGAACCAAAAAATGCTATAGCCTCTTCCACACTCATATTCAAGATGTCGTCTATGTTCTTTCCCTTGAATCGAACCTCCAGAATGTCTGGCTTGAACCGTTTGCCACCACACGTCTCGCAAACCATTGTCACATCGGCCATGAACTGCATCGGGATGCGGACAAATCCGTCACCCTGACATTCCGGGCAACGTCCCCCGTCCTGATTGAACGAGAAGAAAGACGGAGTGTAGCCGTTTATCTTAGCATACTGCTGCTCGGCCAGCAACTTTCTAATGTCATCATAGACCTTAAGATAGGTCACGGCATTTGAACGGGAACTCTTGCCTATCGGATTCTGGTCAACATATTCAACATTCTTGATGCGGTCTGTGTTGCCAGAGATCTTTCTGAATATTCCCGGAAGGTCTCCAGTCTGATTGATCATGCGATAAAGTGCCGGGTAAAGGATGTCCCCCACAAGGGATGACTTTCCGCTACCGCTTACTCCTGAAACTACAGTCAGAACGCCCAACGGGAATTGCACATCAATATCCTTAAGATTGTGTTCCTGCGCACCCTCTACAGTAATTGAATATGTCCACGGGTGCTTCTCCCTTACGAATCTCTGCCTCTTACTGGTTAGGTACTGGAGAGTTAGCGACTTTGCCATCACCTTATCAGGCAATTTGTCACTAATCTTTCCTTGGAACACAATCTCACCTCCATTCACTCCGGCATAGGGACCCATGTCAATCAGCACATCGGCAGCCCGGATGATCTCCTCATCGTGCTCGACCACGACAAGAGTGTTACCGATGTCCCTCAATTTCCTCAAGACTCCTATAAGTCTTTCTGTGTCACGAGGATGCAGGCCGATGCTCGGCTCGTCAAGGATGTACATAGACCCAACAAGAGAACTGCCCAAAGCAGTCACCAGATTGATTCTCTGGCTTTCTCCACCGGAAAGAGTGTTGCAGGCACGGCTGAGAGTCAGATAAGACAGGCCTACGTCCTTTATGTACTTAAGCCGAGACACAATCTCCTCGACAGCCTTGCGGACTATGGAGTTCTCATATTCAGTCAACTTCAAAGAGGAAAAGAAATCAAGAAGAGCATCCACATTCATGTCTAGGAGTTCAGCTATCGTTTTTCCACCGACCTTGACATAAAGAGCCTCAGGTCTGAGTCTTGTGCCATGACACGCATGACAGGTGGTTCGACCAGAAAAACGGCTGAGCATGTACTTGTACTGAATCTTGTAGCGGTTAGCTTCCACCCACTTGAAGAACTCATTGATGCCTACAATCGAATTGTCATCCCCCTCGACACTGTGACCGTCCCAGATTATGTCCTTAACCTTTTGAGATAGATTGCAGTACGGCTCGAAAACAGGAATCCCGTAACGAGAAGCCACTTTTATCAGATGATCTCTGAACCACCCCATGGACTCGCCTTTCCAACAGGCGATGGCCCCGTCATAGATGCTTTTGGTCTTGTCCGGAATAACCAGATCTTCACTCACACCGATAATCTTTCCAAGTCCACCACAGACAGGACAGGCACCCAAAGGGCTGTTAAATGAGAAGAGATATTCATCAGGCTGCCGGAAAGTAATGCCGTCCAATTCGAAGCGGTTGGAATATTCCTCCACCGAATTGTCCTTACGGAGAATGAGTTTGCCTTCGCCCACCCTGAATGCAGTGTCTATTGAGGAGCGGAGCCTTGTCTGCAGATCCTCCCACTCATTCTGCGACCATGGCTCCCCTGTTTCTGAATATGGCAGACAATCCTTAAACTCAGGAAGTTTCAGACGATCAATAAGCAGATCAAGATGAGCAGGATACTCCCCTTTGTCCGCCATCTTCATTATGTCCTCGATGCGAATTATTCCTTCGTCACCGAAGAAACGGGAATAGCCTTCCTCTTTCAGACGAAGCATCAACTCAACCTTGTCCTCCCTACCTGCCCAATTAAGGTCAGCAAGGATGTAGGCAGTCTTTGAATCACCGCTTAAGATACTGGCCATCACATCATTGATGCTATGGCATTTGACTTCTCTTCCGCTTACAGGGGAATATGTTCTACCAATCCTAGCGAAGATGATGCGAAGGTAGTCGTAAATTTCCGTTGTGGTCGCAACGGTTGATCTAGGATTCTTGACGTTGACTTTCTGTTCAATGGCAATAGCCGGAGGGATCCCCTCAATTGATTCGACATCCGGCTTGCTCATTCTGCCAAGGAACTGACGGGCGTACGATGATAGACTCTCAGCAAAACGCCTCTGCCCCTCCGCAAAAAGGGTGTCGAATGCCAAGGACGACTTTCCTGAACCTGAGATTCCCGTCACTACCACAAGTTTGTTCCTTGGAATCTCAACCGTGATGTCTTTAAGGTTGTTGACCTTTGCACCTTTTATTATAATGTTTCCGTACTCTGCCATAGTCAGTGATTCGCAAACTGCAAAAGTACGAATATTTCCCGGCTTTTCATTGCATCTTCAGACTATCATGTTGCCATGAGACAGAATATGAGCTGCCAGGTTTTGTGTCGAAGTCGATTGTGGAATGGCCATAACGAAGGGAACAGTGCTCGCCTGATTTGGAATGAATCGTCACCGTTTGGAGAATGCCCTTTGACCACACAATGTCAACCTCAAAACCACCACGTGCTAGAAGGCCAGTTACTTTTCCTTCTGACCAAGCTGAGGGGAGAGCTGGCAACAGATGTACAAAACCCAAATGGCTCTGCAACAGCATCTCCGTCACGCCTGCTGTTCCTCCGAAATTGCCGTCAATCTGGAATGGCGGATGATTGTCCCAAAGATTGTCTAGGGTTCCATCCTGAATCAGATTTCGGAACAGTCTGTAGGCTCTGTCTCCATCATGAAGCCTAGCCCATTGATTCAACTTCCACCCCATGCTCCAGCCGGTGGCTCCATCACCCCTGTGGTTTAATGTGACTCGTGCGGCCTCTGCCAATTCCGGAGTCGTGACCGGTGACAAAGTGTGGCCTGGATGAAGGCCGAAAAGATGATTGACATGGCGATGATGATCATCCGGGTCATCGACATCCTTCGGCCACTCCATCAACTGCCCGAAACGGCCAATTTTGTAAGGGGGCAGATTCCTTTCTACAGACAGCCATTCGTTCCGTTCTTCTCGATCCAGATCAAGAACCTTGGCAGCGGAAGCTGCATCAAGCAGAATCTCCCTCGCCACAGCATTAGAAAAAGTAGTACCCTCATCCACAGGGCCATGTTCTGGAGAAGTGGAAGGTGCCGTAGTATAAGAGCCATCAGGCTTGTGCCAAAGATAGTCAACAGTAAAACGGGCACTTGAGCGAAGAATGTCATAGGCAGTCGCTCTCAGGAATGATGTGTCTCTAGTAAAATCGTAATAATCCCACAGATGAGTGGCCAGCCAAGGCCCTGCCATAGGGCAAAGATTCCATGTCATTTCCTCGTCAGCAAGCGGAGAAGCGAAACCAAAAGGATTGCCAGAAATAGAAGCAGTCCATCCACGGGCGCCATAGTACGAACGCGCGACCCTTTCCCCTGGCACTACTAGCGAAAGAACATATTCAAAAAAAGGAGTGGCACATTCCGTCAGGTTGGTGGAACAGGACGGCCAATAGTTCATCTGGACATTGATGTTGTTGTGATAATCCACGCGCCAAGGGCCGTCTATGTCGTTATGCCATATTCCTTGAAGATTAGCCGGAAGGTTGCCAGGGCGGGAAGACGCGATTAGAAGATAGCGGCCGTACTGGTAGTAAAGTTCCTCAAGGCCAGGATCCGAAAAGCCTGAACGGTAGCGTCTTAAGCGTTCTGGAGTAGAAAGATCAATTGCCTCATACGATTCTGCAAGCGACAACTCAACCCTTCCAAACAGCGAAGAATAGTCAGAAAGATGCTCACTTAGCAAGGCGTCATAGCCTTTATTAACGGCATCATTGACCCAAGAATCGGTCGTTTCTGACGGTTTTACACCCACATAAGCCTTAGAATCATTATAATCAGGAGAATAGTTCATCTTGTAGTCAGTGTCTGCTGACAGGAAAAAGACAACCTCATCTGCTCCGGAGACGACCAAAGAACCGTTTTTGTTGGAAAAGGAGCCCCCTTGGACCGTCATCCGCATCCGAAGCGAAAACTCCATCTGATTGTCTGACAATCTACCTAAATATTCAAGGCCATCGTTGCCATAAGGCTTGACCATTCCTTCCGCTACCGGATTCTCTGAATATTCCAATTTCAGATTCTGTCGCCCTCTATGGTCAGCCCGAAACCTCATCACAAGCACATTAGCAGGATAAGAAATAAAGTATTCCCTTTCATAGCGAACGCCTTTGCTTAGGAATGACACTCTTGCTACTGCATCGTCTAACGTCAAAGTCCTATGATAATCAGTAACAGAAGCGGAATCCAAACCAGTCCAGATTCTCAGCTCTCCGGCTGTAGTATAACAACCAAAACGGAACGCTTTATCTTTCCTACTTTCATAGGGAACGAGTCCATTGAAGTTCTTGCTAGTCAATTCCGCAGCTTTCTTGGGATTTCCTTCTGAAAAAGCGCGATAGATTTCCGGAAGGAACTTCGCGGATTCCTTGTTGGCATCCCAGTAATGTGCTGCTCCTCCTGAAGTGCCAGGGCCTCCACGCCAAAGACTTTTCTCGTTAAGGGTTATTCGCTCAGCCTGTATTGAGCCGAGAACGTTAGCTCCAATGCTTCCATTTCCAAGCGGAAGTGATTGGGACTCCCACTCCGGATCATTAGCTCCCATCCAATCATTCCCTCGAAGCATGGAAGCTGGTGTGTCAAACCGAATTTCGTACCTGTTATTTCTCTCTGCAGCTATGCTCTCATAACAAAATACAAAGATTCCTAGGAATAAAGCTTGTATAAAAAAAATCCAACGCATATCTTATCAAGATGTTTAGAAGTCAAAGATAGCAATATTGGGTGGAATAAAAGAAAAGTCTCACAAGATGTTGAATTCAAACACTCTTGCGAGACTTTCTGCGGTGCGGAAGGGACTCGAACCCTCGACCTCCGGCGTGACAGGCCGGCATTCTAACCAGCTGAACTACCGCACCATGCGACTTTGCATCCGTCGTTTCAAGTTATTTTCCTGAATGCGGATGCAAAGATAGGCATTTTTCTTTAACCTGCAAACTTTTTATTTAATTTCTATAACTTTTTTTGCAGGGTTAGCTTCTTTCTTCTCAACCTTCGGAAGGTTAATCTTTAGAACACCATTGACTACTGAAGCGTTAATCTTATCTTTCTCAACATCTTCCGGAAGAACCATTGTCTGCTGGAACTTTGAATATGAGAATTCACGTCTGAGATAATGACCGTGCTTCTTTTCTTCATTGTTCTCCTCTTTCTTCTCCATGTTGATCACAAGATCACCATTGTCATCAAGGCTTACCTTGAAGTCATTCTTAGTCATGCCTGGAGCTGCAAGCTCAATGTCATAACTATTCTCATTTTCCAATACATTGATCGCTGGAGCGGTCGCATTGGCTCTAACCATCCAATCATTGTCAAAGAAATCATTGAACATGCTTGGTAACCAATTCTGGTTGTTGTACTTTTTTGATACTGGTAACATAATTTAATCTCCTATTTTTTATTTTAACTTTCTTTTCTTCGTCCCATTCTTTCGAACGAGACATCTTTCCATTAATCAATCGCTGTGCCGATGCACCAAAAGTAGCAAAATGGCGACATTTTGTCACTATATCGTGACAAAATGTCGCTATTAACTGTCAAATTGTCGAATTTTTCGCTTAAAAAAGCTTCTTATTATCCTTGAAATTCTTGGCAAGGCCTCCTGCGCTGGTCTCCTTGTACAAAGATGGGAGATCGTTGCCTGTCTGCTTCATCACCTCAACGACATGGTCGAAAGAAACACGATGCTTGCCGTCAGAGAACGCAGCATATAGATTTGAATCCAACGCTCTCGTGGCAGCGAATGCATTTCTCTCAATGCAAGGAATCTGAACCAGACCACAGATTGGGTCGCAGGTCATGCCTAAATGATGCTCCAAGCCCATCTCAGCTGCATATTCAATCTGTGATGGACTGCCACCAAAAAGTTGGCACGCTGCCGCAGAAGCCATTGCGCATGCAACTCCAACCTCCCCTTGACAGCCAACCTCAGCCCCGGATATCGAAGCATTCTGTTTAACGATGTTGCCAATGAGACCTGCAGTTGCAAGTGCATGAAGAACGCGTATGTCCTTGAAGTCGTGCCCTTTGGCAAGATGGTACAGAACGCCTGGCATGACTCCGCTCGAACCGCATGTCGGAGCGGTCACGATGACACCACCAGAGGCATTCTCTTCACTCACGGCAAGAGCATAGGCATAGACAAGACCTCTGGTCTGGAGAGTCTGTTTGTAGCCGGTGGCCTTGACATAATAAGTAGGTGCCTTACGTGGTAAGTTCAGAGGGCCAGGTAGTACCCCTTCGTGATCTATTCCCCTTTCTACAGAAGCCTTCATCGATTCCCACACCTCTTGAAGGTAATCCCAGATGTCTGGTCCTTCACAAAGATCAACATATTCCCAATAGCTGCGTCCTTTGTCCTCACACCACTTTTGGATTTCAGTAAGATGATTCATCTCATAGACATCAGGCGTAGAAAAACGGTCATCCGGTTTGCCTTCCGACAACGCTCCACCACCGACACTATAGACAGTCCATTCATCAGTTTGCCGGCCATCGGAATCAAACGACTTGAAACACATACCATTAGGATGAAAAGGAAGGAATATCTCAGGCTTCCACACGATTGTGACCGGAGCGATTCGCTCCAGAACTTCAGTTATTGCCACATCTGTCATGTGACCTTTCCCAGTCGCTGCTAGACTTCCGTATAGTGTCACTTCAAAAGCCCTTGCGTCCCAATGCCTCTCAGCGAAGTTTTTTGCCGCCTTGTTCGGCCCCATGGTATGACTGCTGGAAGGTCCTTTGCCTATTTTGTAAAGTTCTCTAAGGGATTTCATAATTCTCGTCCGTTATATATTAATTAGCCTTATGAATACAAAAGAAAAATCTCATCGGATGTTGATTTTGGCCGCTAATTTACGATATTCCTTAAGAAAATGCTATTTTTGTCATTCATTAATGGTTTTAGGAAATGAAAAGAAGAATCACAATCATCGGTTCGGGTATGATGGGCTCAGCCCTCGCGTTCCCAGCGTTTGAAAATGGCAACGAAGTGAGACTTGTCGGCACTCCGCTCGACAAGGAGATAATAGAGGAATGCAAACGTTCCGGCAAGCATCCTAAATTTGACAGACCTTTCCCTAAAGGGGTTGAATATTATCAATTCGATGATTGGCAGGAGGCCGTAAAGGGAGCGGACTTCGTCATCGGTGGAGTCTCTTCTTTTGGAGTTGATTGGTTTCTGAATGAGGTTCTGACTTATCTAGATCCTGCGATGCCGGTTCTTTCTGTGACCAAAGGTCTCATCAACCTTGAGGATGGCACGCTGATTTCCTATCCGGCCTACTGGGAGACCGAACTACTCAAGAAAGGAATCCGCAGAGAAGTCAACGCCATTGGTGGCCCATGCACATCCTACGAGCTCGTTTTCCATGATCAGACCGAAGTTGCGTTCTGCGGAAAGAACACAGCTGTCATCAAAATGATGAAGGAGGCCATGCAGACATCCTACTACCACATCTCCACGACCAACGATGTGATCGGACTTGAAAGTGCAGTGGCACTAAAGAACGCCTATGCTCTTGGAATCGCACTCACAATCGGACTTGTGAAAAGGCAGCACGGAGACGATGCTGGGCTGCACTACAATTCGCAGGCAGGAGCGTTCTATCAGGCAACAAAGGAGATGACCAAACTTTTGAGGCTTCAGGGAGCCGATGAGGATAGCACGGTTTTAGGCATCGGTGATCTTTACGTCACAGTGTATGGCGGAAGGACTCGGAAAATCGGCATTCTTCTTGGCGAAGGCAAAACTTACGAGGAGGCGCTGAATATTCTCGCTGGTGTAACGCTCGAATCATTGGTTGTGGCGCATCGCGTGGCTAAAGCAATCTACCGTAAGGCCGAGCTTGGTATGGTGGATTTGGCGCAGTTCCCGCTCATGACACATGTCAATGATGTGCTTGACAATGGGAAGGACGCGGAGCTTCCTTGGGACGCGTTTACGTTTGACAACACTAAGTAAATTGCAGTGACTACCAATAGGGTTTAGGGCAATAAAAAAAACTAATTCCTGAATTTTGCACGGTGGACCAAAATTCTGGAATTAGTTTTTTATTGGATTGCTGATTTCTTAGACATCGTTTCGACAAGCTCAGCGACCGGAGAAAAAAATGGCTCAACAAGCGCGACTCACTCGGTCGCTGAGCCTGTCGAAGCGACATAAAATCCAGCCAACAACGACTGCGTTATTCTTCAGGAAGGAACATCGGATCCCACGCTGGAAGGAGGGTCGGTTTCTGATCGAGCATCTTCAAGACATCAGCAGGGACGTATTTCTTCTCAACGACAAGGCGGAACATGTAGTTGTCGAACCATTCATCAGTCATGATGAGGTTGCCTTTGTAGCCGGAATCTGCACCCCAACTGTTCTCTACCATCCACTTGACCGGCTTGCCGTCCTTGATGTCCACAGCAATGAGGGTCATGGCATGGGACGAACCGCTGGCATGGGTTTGCACTCTCTGGCGCTTGTCCATCGGGAATGTTGTTCCGAACAGAGAGGCATAGTCATAGTTCCTTAGATCCAAAGTACCTTTCTGACGGTCAGAGAATTTGCCCACATCGCAGGAGAAGTACATCGCGGTGTTGTCCTTGATGGAAGCAATCGCCATCTCCTTGATTCTTTCGACCGGAAGATTGATGTAGAGCCAGTTTTGTCCGTCATAGACATGACGATCATAATCAATCTCATAGACCTTGCCATACTCACGAGTTGGGTCGTTCATGACCATGATGTAGTTGTTCTCCAGATCTGCGCCAACATATTCATCATAGAAAGATTTTGGCGTGTAAGTCTGGGTGCTGACAAAGTTACCCTTTGAGTCATAGCGAGTCCACTCGAACTCTACCGGTGGCTCTCCAAGGCAGAGGACCAACATCCTGTAGATTTCCTTAAGCATCTCCGTCTTTAATGCAGGGCAGTCCTTGGCAGAAGCGTCACGCAATTTCAAGCCGTCTTCGCGAAGTTTTGTCGCAATCTGAGTTCGCATCTGGGAAGTGCTATTGGAGCAGAAAGTCTCAGGCATAACGTCAGACGGAACCACTCCGTACTTCATGATAAGATTGGACACTCCGGTGAATTGTCCTCCGTCTCCTATCGGATTACGGAAGAGCCAGTCCACCTTGCGGTCATCAAAACTCTTGTCCTTATTGTCAATCACACCCTGAAGGAAGAGATTTGCCTTCTCCAACTGGTCGTAGAAGAACACATAGTTCTGAGAAAAGGTAAAAGCGCCCAAATCGTACTTTTCTATCATCTTGGCTCTTAGCACATTCAGACCTGAAAATAGCCAACAACGCCCTGACGATTTCTGATTGGTACGGCCTTTTGTCTTCACCTCATCAGAAAAATGGGTGTCAATCATTGCAATGTTCTCGGAATTAGCTGCCAAAACATTAATAGCAGCAGCATTAAGGGCATTTTTTATCGCCTTGTCAGAGGCTGTGCCCTCATAGCCTTTACGAATTTCTGTCAGCATCTCTGCGGAGATGCCTCCTTTTTTGTCCTGTTTCTGAGCTGACACTCCAGTTCCTGACATAATCAGAAGCGCAGCAGCAAGGATTAGAGTCTTTTTGTTCATAATTCAAAGATTTGGTGTAAATTTAAAGAAATTTTCGGGAAAAGCCGAAAGATTGCAAGAAGTTGTTCAATTGCTTCAGTAAGTTAGTATCAAAATAATGAAGATTCGCTCTAAAATATTCCTGCTTCTGTCCACCACATTGTTGCTCGCTGGGGTAGACCTGCTCACAGGGGGTGTTGGTCTGAGCGGAATGGACTCTAGCATATTCATAAAACTAAGGCTTCCAAGAATGTTGGTCGCTGTTTTTGCTGGAGCTGGGCTCTCTCTTGCGGGACTTCAGATGCAAAGCATTTTTCGCAACCCGCTGGCCGATCCGCACATCATGGGAGTGAGTGCTGGGGCAGGTACTGGAGCCGCGACAGTGACTCTCATCATCGGATCGTCGCTTCCTGCCGCTCTGTCAGGATTCACGGTAGCAGCGGCAGCATTTCTCGGTGCTCTGCTAACTTCAATGTTGGTCGTAGCTGTGGCATCCAAAGTACAGAGTACCACAATCTTACTAATCTTTGGAGTAATGATTGGATTCATATTCAGTGCTATTACTTCCATCCTTGAATATTCCGCCAATGCTGAAAGTCTGAAAGTCTTCTACAGTTGGTCCGCTGGAAGTTTCTCAGGATGTCGCCCTGGTGAAATTGCAGTGATAGCCGGATCGCTGGCAATAGGAACATTCCTTACATTAATTAATAATAAAGGACTTGACATTGCGCTTTTCGGTAATGAATATGCCCGTCTGACCGGAGCTAACATTTCCAAAATCAGGAGCACCGCGATGATCAGCAGCTGCCTTATGGCTGGTTCAATCACAGCCTTCTGTGGGCCATTGGGATTTGTCGGGATTGTGGCCCCACACATAGCAAGAGGCTTCTTGGGAACATCCGTTCATGTAACGATCATCCCTGCCGTGATGCTTATAGGAGCAGGGTTAGCACTCACAGCAGACATTCTCTCAAATGTCTTCCCCACTCCCCTTCCAATCGGAAGCACGATGGCACTCATAGGCATCCCGATTATCATGGCTATTCTAATAAAAAGGAGGTGATTATGTTGAAAGCAAGCGAATTACTCATCGGACACAGAGGCCACTGGAGCACAGGACCTTTGACTTTTGAATATCCCGACGGACAAGCCGTGATGCTTTGCGGTCCGAACGGCAGTGGCAAAAGCACTCTAATGAAGACCTTGGCAGGCCTCCTGCCTCCGTTATCAGGTGAGTTTTCGTCCAACGGGACTGTCGTGATGGTGCCCACGCATATTCCTAAAATAAAAGGATTCTCTGTCAAGGAATTCATACGCACAAGCCTATACTCGGTCTCTGGTATGTTCCAACAGATAAACTCCGAAGCTGAGCATTCAATGGAAGAGGCAATCGAGGCTCTCGGACTTAACAAACTGGCTGACAGAGACATCAGTACCATCTCAGACGGAGAGTTCCAGAAAGCCTGCATCGCCACAGCATTGACCCGGAGGGCCAATGTCATCCTAATGGACGAGCCAACGGCCTTTCTGGACGTGAACAACCGTGTCATGGCTCTGAGCACGCTACAAAGGATAGCCCACGAGTCAAACATCACGGTAATCTTCTCAACTCATGACATTTACGATGGAGAACGGTTCTCTGACATTACACTATCACTAGGAGAATAGTTTTGAAACCACGGAACAATTCATTATCTTTGTAAAGATGTAGAGTCGTGCCAGAATAGGCAGGCTCAAATTAACGAGAAAGGATAATGCCGGGAAAGATTTTCTTCATAGACGGACACGCACTAATCTTCAAGATGTACTATGCGTTCCTCAGGAGACCGATGATCAACTCCAAAGGAGCTGACATGTCCATTCTTTACGGTTTCACCAAATACATTCTTGAACTTCTGGGACGGGAAAAGCCGGACTATATTGCTGTAGCTTTCGACCCTCCGGGAGGGACTTTCCGTAACAAGATGTACCCAGAGTACAAGGCCAATCGTAAGGAGACTCCTCAGCTCGTGATTGATTCATTGGAGCCTTTGATGGAGTTATGCAAAGCGATGAACATCACAACCTTGATGCTTAAAGGATTCGAAGCCGATGACGTTATCGGTTCGATGGCCAAGCGATGCGCTGGTGAAGGGCTTGATGTTTACATGGTCACTCCAGACAAGGACTACGGTCAACTAATTGAGCCTCACATTTGGCAGTACAAACCCGGGAAAGCCGGCAACGACAATGAGATCATAGGAGTCAAGGAAATTTGCGACAAATACGGAATCAAGACTCCTTCCCAAGTCATAGACATGTTGACAATCTGCGGAGACACAGCTGACAATGTGCCTGGAGTTAAAGGCGTGGGAGAGGTCGGGGCTGGAAAACTAGTCGCGAAATACGGTTCCGTCGAAGAAATTTACAAACATCTTGACGAGCTAACACCCCGTCAGAAATCTCAGTTTGAGGAAGCTAAAGACCACATCGGTCTTAGTCACGAGCTTGTGACCATCAAAACGGACATTCCTGTTGAGGTGGAAACCGAGCAGATGAAGGTAAATCAGGAGTACAGCCCACTTCTGGCCGATTTGTTCGAAAAATACGAGTTCAGTTCCCTCAACAAATTCATTGGGCACATCAGTGTGGAGGAGAATAAGCCTGATGCTGAACTTCCCGAAGCAGTTCATGTTCGGGTAGGAGAAGTAATAAAGGCCGCGACTAAAGTAGGAATCTGTTCACTCATCACAGAAGGAGCTGACTCTAGCATATTCACAAAAACGGTGAGGATTATTGTCGGGGTTCGCTATGACAATAGGATTTTTGTCTGTGAAGGAGGAATCAATGATTTAAAGCCACTGTTGGAAGACTCTGCCGTGGGGAAATGTGGTGATGATCTAAAGAGGCAAATGAATATTCTTGCGGCATCGCACGTGAATCTTCAAGGGAAACTCTACGACATCCCTCTGATGCACTATCTGCTTGATCCTGAGAAGAGCCACAAGATTGACATTCTTTCACAAAGCATTTTGGGAGTGTCTCTAGGAGCTTCCGACAAAAATTCTTTGCCTACTACAGGTTCTCTATTCGATGACATTTCGCCCAATGAGGTTAACCGCGACAGAAGCAAAGAAGCTGTGGTGCTTCTCCTCCTTAAGGAACGGTTCTGCGAAGATTTGGCCAAAAATTCCGTTTCGGATTTGTATGACAAGATGGAGGAGCCGCTTCTAAAGGTGCTTTCCAAGATGGAAAGAAACGGGGTGAAAGTTGACCTCAGCTCACTTAAGGTCTTTGCTGACCATCTTCGTCAGGAAATGCTAGAAAGAGAAGCCAGAATCCGTGAGATGGCAGGAGAACCTTCCCTCAACATTTCATCTCCCAAGCAGATTGGGACTGTTCTTTTCGAGAAACTGCACTTGTCTGACAAACCGAAAAAGAACAACAATGGGACGTACTCCACAGAAGAAGCAACTCTCTTGGACCTTGCAGACAAGCATCCCATCATTGATGAAATTCTTGAATATCGTGCCGTACGGAAACTACTCTCAACCTACATCGAGCCGTTTCCCGGCTACATTGAGCCTGCCGATGGGAAAGTCCACACAACTTTCAATCAAGCTCTTACAGCGACAGGACGCCTAAGTTCATCGAATCCGAATCTACAGAACATTCCTATTCGCTCGGACAGAGGAAGAGAAATCAGAAAGGCTTTCGTACCGAGCACAAAGGATGGGTTGATACTCTCTGCTGACTATTCCCAAATTGAGCTCAGAATCATGGCTCACTTGAGTTGTGACCAGCATTTGATCAGTGCTTTCAAACAAGGAATAGACATCCATGCGGCAACGGCAGCAAAGATTTTCGGAGTACCTCATGAGCAAGTCACAGCTGATCAAAGGCGCATTGCAAAGACAGCCAATTTCGGAATCATGTACGGAATTTCGGCATTCGGTTTGGCCCAAAGGTTGCGGATCGGGCGTAAGGAAGCACAGAAAATAATTGACGATTATTTTGCCAACTTCCCGTCCATTCTCTCTTTCATTGAGGACACGAAAGCTGCTACCAGAGAGACTGGTTATGTTGAGACCCTCTTCGGAAGAAGAAGATACCTTCCTGACATCAACTCGAAAAACGGCACCGTCAGGGCACTAGCCGAGAGAAACGCTGTCAATGCCCCAATTCAGGGCACGTCAGCGGACATCATCAAGATGGCTATGATTGATGTGGATGAGGCCATGTCACAGGTTGGAATGAAGAGCAAAATGGTCCTCCAAATTCATGATGAACTTGTGTTCGACGCGATTCCTGAAGAAATCGAGGATTTGAAGCGAATCGTGATTGACAGAATGGAAAATGTAGTAAAACTTTCAGTACCACTAACAGTAGAATGCAATTATGGGAAAAACTGGCTTGAAGCCCACTGATGAGTTGATCATCTTGGCACAAAGAGGCAATGGACTGGCTTTCACCGCACTTTGGGATCGCCACATCGAACAATTAAGGTCCTACATCAGGGCACGATTCAAAAGCATTGATGACTACGCTGCGGATGACATCTGTAGTCGTAGTTTCGAGAAGGCATTCCGGCAGATTCAGTCATACGACCAGTACAAAAGTCGTTTCCTAACATGGCTCTGCACGATTGCCAAGAACACTGCACTTGACACGCTTGAGCAGGAGCAACGGCTACATCCGAAAAACCAGATTGTCTATCTGGACGATGAAAATAAGCCTTCCGTAGTCGAGGTAATTCCTGATCAGACCGAGGATGCTCTCAACTCTCTAATCAACACGGAAAGTGAAGAGGAACATGCCAAATACATCGAGCGCCTACCTGAGCTCTATAGGGAGATTGCACGTAAGAGGCTGATCGAAGGACTGAAATACAATGAAATAGCGGAGGCTCTCGACATGGAGCTCAACACTGTAAAGACTAGGATCCGTCGCGCCAAACAGATGATTGACGAGCTACGCAAGCAGGAGGAAAAAGGAATATGATGTCTTTTGCCGATTTCGAGGCTTTTCTAAGAACAACGTTCCAAGATGTGACAGACTCAATGGTTGAGCGTTTCCGCCTGATGAACATCGGTTACCGTGAGTGGAACTCTAAGATCAACGTCATCTCCCGCAAGGACATTGATAGTCTCTACGATCACCATGTCCTTCATTCTCTTGCAATAGCTGAATATCTCCGCACACAGTGCCCGGAAACATATTCATTATTCACCGCTCCGCTTAAGGAAGATCAGGTCGGAGCAAGAGTCTTGGACCTCGGCACTGGTGGCGGCTTTCCTGGCATCCCGCTAGCTGTGATGTTCCCTAATGTGCGATTCACCCTTTGCGACTCTGTCGGCAAGAAAACTATAGTTGCAGGAGAGATTGCGAATATGCTTGGACTTGACAACGTGGAGATTGTCAACGCTCGCGCTGAAGGTCTCCCTGGCAAATTTGACTTTATAGTCTCGCGTGCAGTAGCCTCACTCACAGACTTCTATCCTTGGGTGAAAGGGAAATATTCCCATTCTATCCTTTATCTCAAAGGCGGTGACATCAACGAGGAGATCTGTGATTTAATGTCACGCGAGCACCTTCGAAAAGGATCCATCTCCACTTGGCCCGTCACCAACTGGCTGACTGACCCTTATTTTGAGGGCAAATTCGTGATTAACATCCAACGGTAAGCGAGCATCCTATCCCCCTCTACTATCCGTGCCCAATAAACGGTCATTTACAGGTTGACGACTTCGGACTTGTACTTTATGTGATAGTCCGTTGAGTCTGCGTCAAGTACGAAAACCTGATAACTGTTGCCACCCGGATAGACGCGCACGACAATGTGTCCCCATGGCTTGAATTTACTCCAAAGTTCCTCACCGAGTTTCTTTCTGGCTTGATCAACGGTAATGTAATAGTCCCGCTCTCCCCGCCAGACCTGCGGGTCAGAGATTCTTGCCATAGTGGAAGGCACGGGGTGATTCTGGCTTCTGGCATCGATAATGATAACCTGAGGTGACAACGTTTGCATGAAAAATGCGTTACAGGTGTCGTAGTAGCCGTGGTGGTTAGCCTTCATCACCGTCACCTTGCCGCACACCTTGGCGACCGGAGTCTCGAAGTCCCTTTCCATACACTTGAATATGGACGGCCAGTTGCCTCCGGAAAGGTCGCCTCCGTTGTAGTAGGAGAATTTCCCGTAACGCAGACGGATAGCGCATGAGTTCATGTTCTCGTCAAAGAGGGTCGGGTCTCCGCTATACATCTTCACGGATTTTCTACCGTGTCCTTTCCACACCTCACCGTTAGCAGCCAGATTCCTGATTTCGAATTCCTTGGCGTATTTCTTCGGATTGTGTACCATAGCGAACTGTCTCTTGCTACCGATGGCGAATTTCTCAGCTATAGTGCCACTGTCAACTGAATGATTGACGAATTTAATGTAATGCTCGATGAACCCTTTGTTGGCGTTCAGGACATTCTCTCTGGACGGGAAATCATAGTCGGGGTAAGCCCTGTCAACCAATTTATTGAAATGAATATGCTCGCCCACGAGGGTAATCCCTGAAAGAACGTAGCCATGCGTGCCAGGAGGCGCATTTTTCACCGTGCCGATGTGGTCATTGTGGAGATGAGTCACCATTGCATAGTCAAGATTATCTTTGTCAGGGAGTTGCGCCATGAAATGCTTCATGTAGATAGCCTGCCACTCACCCGGTCTCTTAGTGTTGTCTGGATGTTGTGTGTCCTTAGCCTTCGCATTGTCTCCAGCATCAATCATCATCGAGGTTCCGTCCGGCATCACAATCAATGCTGCGTCACCTCTTCCCGTAGCGATCGTGTGGATGTCAAGGTACCCTTCTTTCCATTCCGGCAGATACTCCGGAGCCTGTGCGAACACATTGAGTGTGTTCGCGATTATTGCCAATGCCAATAATGTTCTTTTCATCGTACTTTAATAAACTGCGGGGCAAAAGTACATAAATAATTGCGTTTTTGAGCAATCGAGTATAATAAACCCCAAGTTGTCTTATCGGCATTAATTTATTACTTTTGTTGTCATAATCATTGAAGCTGCTTTTGCAAACAGCTGGAATGAAAACGGATACATTAAACACTGTAATATTCAATGAATATGAAAAAGATTGCTAAAGTTGCGGTGGTGGCTGCCATGGTTGCGCTGACCGCTTCGTGCGCTCCGCAGAAAATCGCGGTGACGGCACACAGAGGATTCTGGAACTGCGAGGAGGCCGGGTATGCCGAGAACTCCATCAAATCACTTGAGCTAGCGCAGCAGAATGGGCTGTGGGGCAGCGAGTTCGATGTACACATCACTTCCGATCTCGTCATGCTCGTGCACCACGATCCGGACATCGACGGGATGCGGATCTGGGATCACAACTACGCTGACTTCAAGGACTGCCGCCTGAAAAACGGAGAGAAAATCCCTACGCTGGATGAATATCTCACCCAGGGGGAGAAGAGCAAAAAGACCGTGCTGGTGTTCGAGCTCAAGAAACAGATCGACAAGGCTCACGAGGACTACATGGTTGACCAGAGCGTCAAGGCTCTCAAGGAGCACGGGCTGTACGATCCTAAGAGAGTAATTTTCATCTCATTCAGTCTGAATATGTGCGAGAGGCTCGCTGCCCTCTGTCCTGGATTCACGGTTCAGTATCTGGAGAAGGACAAGAGCCCTGAGGAACTCGCCAAGCTAGGAATCAACGGAGTGGATTACCAGTACAAGGTCTTCGCAAAGAACCCGACTTGGTTCAAGCAGGCGCGTGACAACAAGATGAGCATCAACTGCTGGACCGTCAACAAGGAGAAGGACATCCAGAACATGATCGACCTCGGTGTCGATTGCATCACGACCAACGAGCCGCTCCTCGTCCGCAAGATGCTAGGAAAGAGGGAGAGGGTGAAATAATCCTATTTCTCAACGTATGACAGACAGCCTGTTTCAGTAATATGAAGCAGGCTATTTGATTTCTAGAAGATCAGACCATGAGGTGGAGTAGAGGCGGGAGCAGAACTCGCGGCGGATGCCATCGGAATAGTGGCCGGGGCGCTGGGTGGCAAGTCTCAGGACATTTTTGCCGGAGGTGTTGACCATGTCCATGACCTTGGAGATGCGGTCGTCACGGTCGCGTGTCTCCTGGTCAAAATCGAAAAGTGTGGCTTGGATGGCATCTGCATCAACGATGTCGGACACGATGACTCCGGCCCTTTTATATTCAAAGCCATTGCGGAAGACCATCCTCAACGCCCTCAACGCTGCTGCAATGACTTCCTGAGTGCTGTTGGCGGGCACGTCAAGCCGGACACTAGCGTTTGGAAAGTACTGCGGAAGGTCGTCCCGGAAGCGGTTGGTCTGGATGAAGACGCCCACTGAATATGCAGCCGTTCCGTCCTTACGCAACTTTTCAGCGCATTTTCCAGCGAAGTCTGAGACCCTGAGTGTCATCTCATCCAAGTCTGTCACCATCTTGTCAAACGAACGCGAGGTGCAGATACTCTTGCGTTTTTCGTCGCGCTCTTCCTCTACCATGCGCTGTCCCTGAAGCTCGGCCCACGTCCTCACCCCGGATATTCCCATCATTCTACGGACCCACTCTGAGGGCCTCTGGATGAAGTCCAAAGCCGTCTTGACGCCAACAGACTCCAGCTTCGGAGCACCTCGCCAGCCTATTCCCCAAACATCCTTTATCGGAGTCAGAGCCAACGCCTTACGGATCTTTTCGTCAGAATCTATGACGCAGACTCCTTTATAGCCTTTGTACTTTTTGGCAAAATGGTTAGCAACCTTGGCCAAAGTCTTGGTGTCAGCAATTCCAATACTTACCGGGATTCCTGTCCAACGACGGATTTTCGTCACCAAAGCCGAACATATTCTAGGAAGACTTTCAGGATCAACTCCGTCCATGTCCATGTAAGCTTCGTCAATCGAATAGACCTCCAGTTTTGGTGCGACCTCGGCCAAGAGCGACATTACTCGCGATGAAAGATCCCCATAAAGGGTATAGTTAGATGAGCGGACCACTAACTTTCCCTGCTCTACAAGATAGCGCACCTTAAAGAACGGGGTCCCCATCTTGATGCCCATAGCCTTGCTCTCGTTGCTGCGAGCGACCACGCAGCCATCATTATTTGACAACACAACAACCGGACAGCCTTCCAACTCAGGCTGGAAAGCCCTCTCGCACGAAACGAAAAAATTATTGCAATCGGCTAACGCGTACACACTTTCTTGATGACATAGGTAACAACTCCCCAGACTGTAAAGTCATTGGAATCAGTCACTTCAATTGGGGGATATTTCTCATTGGCAGGCAACAGCCACATTCTTTGGTGTTTAAGAATATCATAGGACACACCAGGTTTGGAGGCCTTCACGCTCTTCGTCCCACCAAACGCAGGATCTCTAAACGAGATGAATTTCAAGGCAAACTCTCCATCGATAAAACAGACAGCCATGTCCCCCTCCTTCGGCTCGATAGACTTGTCAACTACTAAAACGTCGCCTTCGTTCACATCAGCATCAACCATGGAATCCCCCACCACACGGGCAAAAAAGGTCGCTGCCGGGTGGCGCACCAACTCTTTGTTGAGGTCAATGAAAGAATTGATGTAGTCTTGTGCTGGCGATGGAAAACCAGCGTGAACTCCACTTTCCATCATTGGAGCCAAGTTCTCTTTCTTTTCTTCTTCTGCAGTCATTATAGTGGGAACAATCCAATTAAAGTTTCGGGACAATGTACTTCCAAGCCAGTTCCAATGGTTTAACGCTTGAGTCAAGATCTCCATTTAGGAGATCCATCACTTTCGACAAATCGCCCAGAATGTTGTCAGCATCAAATGGCATTGCCGAAGTCAATGCAATCACGGCCTTCTTGCTCGGAATCATGACTATGTACTGACCGAAAAGGCCGACAGCCATGTAAAGGGAGCCATCCGCGCGAGTCCTAATCTGGTACCCGTAACCGGTTGTGGCATAATCCTGGCCACGATTCATGTTGTCTTTGATCTTGTCCTTGATGGCAGCCTTTAGATAGTCCTCAGGAATGATCTGCTGCCCGTTCCACTTTCCGCCATTAAGAAGAAGACGGCCAAAAGTCAACATCTCATCTGTTGTCAGATGGAGTCCCCAACCACCAGCTGTTATTCCATGAACATCCTCCCACTCTGGCTTGTCAAGTCCCAATGGCTTGAACATTCTTTCGTAGAGGTAATCTGCCATGGTTTCACCAGTCTTCTTGGTGATGATTTCGGAGAGTATGCAGGAGGAAAAACTGTCATAGCAGAACTTGGTTCCAGGAACAGCATCGAAAGGATATTCGAAGAACAATCTAGGCAGGGTCGCGTCAAACTTGGTCAGAAGACCGGAAACGTCAACCCATTCATTGTGAACATAACGGAGCGTGCCCACTGGACTTTTCTTGAAATATTCCATCGCATATTCAACCGTAGGATCCTTTTTGTGGCCATTAGCCATAATCAGCAAATCCTTGACAGTAAGTGCCTCAAGATTAGTTCTTTGCTGATCACTCATGCTTTCCTCAGCCTTAGCCACTTCTTCGGGAAACATCGGAGCCACTTTCTCCGAAAGAGAAAGCTTGCCCTCACCTACCGCTATTCCTATGGCCATTGAAGTAAAGGTCTTGGTCACCGACCACATCTGATGGCGTGTGTCCTTGTCCGTCCCACCTAGCCAAGCACCAGAAGGTGCATACCCCTCTTGCCAAACAGCCACACCATTAAGCGTTGCCTCAGTCTTAGTCGCAGCTGACACCATTGTCTTAACCGCAGCCTTAACCTTAGGATTCTCAGACAATTCCGTCTCAGTTCCAGAACCCGGCACAGGATCTGTACTATCTTTGGAACACCCCACTGCCAGCAGCACCAACGCCACCAACAATCCGTAAATAATTCTGTTGTTCAATTTCATAATACCAAAGTCCTCTTACGACCGCAAAGATACTCATCTTTTCGTACAAATCACCGATGGACATCCCTTGAACTAATCTTAGAGCCAGAAGTCCCTCACAACCCAGAAATTTTGGTAACGTGCAAAATTTCGGTTGAGAGGGACTTCTGGCTCTCGTAGCGAAGAAGCACCGCTTAGCTGGCTGCCTATTCTTCCGTTAGTGCGCTTCGACAAGCTCAGCGACCTATTAATATTTAAGCTCAGTTGACAGGCTTAGGCGTCAAGTTCGGCTTCAGAGAGGGAACGGGCAGCAGCGACAGCACAGTTGATTCCGTCTATTGCCGATGAGACGATGCCACCGGAATAGCCAGCACCCTCACCACATGGAAGAAGCCCAGGGAAAGCAACAGCCTCACAGTTCTGAGGATCTCTTGGAATTCTGACCGGAGATGACGTCCTTGACTCGACACCAATAAGCAAAGCATCATTCGTGTAGTACCCTCGCATAGACTTCTGGTTCACTAGAGGGAATGCATCCTGAAGCCTTTCTGCGATGAATGGAGGAAGAATCTCATGAAGAGGTGCAGGAACGACACCCGGCTTGTAGGAAGTCTCTGGAAGGTCCTCAGACTCTTCACCCTCACAAAAATCAACCATCCTCTGCGCTGGAGCCGCAAACTGATTCTCCGAATCGGAATGCTCGTGGGCATATTCCCACATCTTTCTTTCTACATCCTTCTGGAACTCAAGACCCGCAAAAGCCCCTTTGTCAGCATATTCCTCAGGAATATCCTCAGGATTAATCTGCACAACAACCCCCGCATTGGCGAACTTCCCACTTCGAGCCGAGTTCGACATTCCGTTCATCACAATGGTCTCAGGTTCAGTTTCGGAAGGCACCAGAACCCCACCGGGGCACATGCAGAACGAGAACACGCCACGGTCGTTAACCTGCTCTGTGAATGAATATTCCGCAGCTGGCATTCCAGGTTCCCACTGACCATGATAACGGATGTCGTTAATCAGGGCCTGCGGATGTTCCACACGGACTCCCATAGCGAATCCTTTAGCCTCAAGGGCGCAGTCCTTAGCGGCAAGCATCTCATAAATGTCACGAGCGGAATGGCCAGTGGCAAGGATGACCTTCTTCGCTGAATATTTCTGCTCACTCGGTTTACCTGCTTTCGTCAGATTCTCTGAATCAAGGGCTTTCACATCTATCGTGCCGTCTTCATTGCGGGTAATGTCTGTGACCTTCGTGCCGAAATGATACTCTCCACCTCTAGACTCGATGCACTGACGGATGTTCTCGACTACCTTCGGCAATCGGTCTGTTCCGATGTGTGGGTGCGCATCAACGAGGATTTGAGAGCTTGCACCAAAATTCACAAACTGGTAGAGAACCTCTCTGATGTCGCCCCTCTTGGAAGAGCGTGTGAAGAGTTTGCCGTCAGAGAATGTGCCGGCTCCGCCTTCACCGTAGCAGAAGTTTGATTCTGGGTCTAGAACGCCCTCACGAGTGAGTCTAGCCATGTCGAACTTGCGGTCGCGCACGTTCTTCCCCCTTTCAAGGATGATTGGCCTGAGACCGAGGGTCAAGAGTTTGAGGGCAGCAAACATTCCAGCTGGGCCAGCCCCGATGATGATCACTGGCTCAGCACTAGCAACATCCTTATATTCAGGAATTTCGTAAGGAACGTAAGATTCAAAGCGATGATTGTAGCCTTCGATACGATAACGGTAAATCACATCGTTTCGCGCGTCAATTGAACGTTTGGCTATCACGCAAGTGGCGTTAGCGTTCGGGAAAGTCGGTTGGTAGGATTTTGTAGGATCAATCACGTTGATCACAGCATTGCCACGAAGGTTCATTTCTCGTGCCGCGACAATCCTCACGTCATCTGGCCTAAGGTCTCGGCCTACGCGGCCGGTCATTTCAAATTCTGTCATATCCTTTTCCTAAAAACAGATTCTACAACTACAAATAAATTCATCAATATTCAAAACCAGCAATATACCTTCAACCCCCAGTCACTTCGTGACAGCCCCTGAGGGGCACGGGAAAAGGATTCCCCGAACCCCTTCGGTCGCTTCGCTCCAAATTTCATTAATTTTTACAACCACAAATGATTCAGAATGGCACGCAGTGGGAATATGGCCAAATATATTCATCTTGCATATTCATTAATAATCCGCGATGCGGGAGACAGGGGCGACATCAAGCGGGGTGCGCTCGCCAGCGAGGTAGTGGAACCAACCGGCGATGGCAATCATGGCAGCATTGTCAGTGGTGAACTTGAACTCCGGAAGGTAGGTGTTCCAGCCGCGCTTGCGCCCCTCATCCTCAATGCGAGAGCGCAGACCGCTGTTGGCTGAGACTCCCCCACCGATGGTCACGTCCTTGATTCCAGTCTGCTTTGCAGCCTTGATCAGTTTGTCCATTAGAATGTCTATCAAGGTCTTCTGGAAGCTAGCACAAATGTCCTCCTTGTTTTTCTCCATGAACTCTGGATCCTTGGCCATCTCGTCCCGAACAAAGTAAAGCAGCGAGGTCTTAACTCCGCTAAAACTGTAGTCAAGTCCCGGAATCTGCGGTTTAGCGAACTTGAAGCGGTTCGGATCACCAAGTTTTGCAAGCCGGTCAATCACTGGGCCACCAGGATAACCAAGTCCCATCATCTTGGAACACTTGTCGAAAGCCTCCCCAACAGCATCATCAATCGTCTGCCCGAGAATCTCGTAATCCAATGGGCCGTTCACTTTGACAATCTGAGAGTTCCCCCCTGAGACTAGCAGACAAAGGTACGGAAACGCAGGCTGGCGATTCTCCTTTCCTTCCTGCTTAACAAAGTCAGCGAGGATGTGTCCTTGGAGATGATTTACCATAATTATAGGAATATTCAAGGCCACTCCTAGTGCTTTTGCGAATGAAGTGCCGACAAGAAGCGAACCCAAAAGCCCCGGACCGCGAGTAAACGCTATGGCGGTCAGATCCGAGGCCTTGATCCCGGCCTTGGCCAAAGCCTGGCTTACTACAGGCACAATGTTCTGTTCATGGGCTCTGGAGGCAAGTTCAGGAACGACTCCTCCATAATCCTTGTGGACCTGCTGGCTCGCTATCACGTTAGAGAGCAGGAATCCGTCCTTGATCACGGCAGCCGATGTGTCGTCGCAGCTCGATTCGATTCCAAGGATATAATCAGACATATTCTTCAAAGACTAATTTTGGGAGACAAAGATACAACTATTTTCGTCAATCCAACGGATATTTGTATCTTTGTTGTTATAAGTTGCTCATGACACAGACTGTCGTGGCTAGCCATCATTTGAATAAGGTTCTTAAAATATTCCGGGGTGTCATTGTGGCGATAGCTTCTCTGCTCTTCGCCTGTTGGATTCTTGTTCAGACTCCAGCAGTTCAGACATTCTTAGCAAAAAGAGTGGTGGCTTCTTTGGGAAATGTCCTAAACGGGCGCATCGAATTTTCCAAAGTTCACATCAAACCGTTCACTGCATTGGTTCTCAAAGACTTTGTGATTTTAGACGATGCTCCAGAGGACGACTGGCTAGGCAACAAGTTGGACACTATCGCCAAAGCCGGGTCAGTGGTGACAACCTTCTCCCTCAAGGGCCTCAAGAACGATGGAATCGTGCATTTAAAACGGGTCAGCATTCAAGATGGGATGTTCGTGCTCGCCAGTGACGCGAGAGGAAGCAACATCAGCAGACTCTTCAAGAAATCAGAAGTTAAAAAAGAAAAAAAGCCCATTAACCTTAAGCTAGAAGCCGACAGGGTGCAAATCAGGGATTTCAGATTTCGGATGGTCAACAAGAAAAGCGAGGCGGAACTTCGAAACTACGGAATAGACTGGAAAAACCTTGATGTCAAAGCGCAAGATCTTCAAGTCCATGATCTTACATTTGACGGTGAGCGAATTGTCGGCTCGGTCGAAAAACTCAAGGTAAGCGAAAGAAGCGGCTACCAAATTCTCTCCTTGTCCGGAAAGGCCACAATTGAAAAAGGCAGAACTTCAATTATGGACCTCCGCATCCAAGACCTATGGTCTGACTTCAGCATGAATGAATATGCTATGGAATATTCCAGCGTGGCTTCATTCTCCAACTACATGGAAGATGTTCTGATGACTGGAGATGCCATAAGCGGTCGGGTGGACATGAAAAGCATCTCCTATTTCGCCCCATCCCTGCACAAAATGAAATCCATTGTTAATCTTAGGAACGCGGATGTCAAGGGACCGGTCAAAGATTTGTCAATAAAGAATTTCACCTTTTCTGAATCATTCAGTGGAGTCTCCGGCACTTTGGATGGGAGAATATCCGGACTTCCTGACATCGATAGGACAACGATGGACTTCAAGTTGGAAGGGCTCGGATTCACTACCGAAGGGCTCGGACAATTCATCAGAGGATTCGCTCCCAGTGCATCTGTGGATCTGTCAAGGTTTGCTTCCGGGACTCAGTTCCATTTTTCTGGCAACGCCAAAGGCACATTGAATAAACTCCGGGCTAAAGGCAATGTCACCTCATCGCTTGGTTCCCTTACTGCTGATGTCAATTTGAGGGATCTGATTAAAAAAGGGAAAGCTATAGGGCTCGGAGGTAACATCGCAGCAAGGAATCTAAATGTCGGGCGTCTCGCTGGGGTCAAACAAATAGGAGAGACAACGTTGAGGGGCGCGATGGACATGTCATTCGGCAACGGACAGACTAGCCTAAGAATCGACACCTTGTTCGTTGAGAAACTGTCGGCTCTTGGCTACGACTACTCCAACATTATTGCCGCAGGGACATATTCAGACAACGCCTTCGATGGAAGGATTGTCTGTAGCGATCCAAACCTTAATTTCTTATTCCAAGGTTTATTCACTCTATCAGACAAGACCCGAAACGGTCTCTATAAATTCTATGCTTCAATAGGTTACGCTGACCTTCATGCCCTAAATCTGGACAAACGCGAGAACTCCAAAATTTCCGGCAGGATCAACGCGAACTACATGAACATCAACCGAGGTGATCTGCTAGGAGATTTAGACATCCTTGGGCTGACACTTGAGAATGACAACGGAAAGCACGAAATCGGTGACATCTGCATTAAGTCACATTCCAACAACAATGTCAACAGAATCAACATAACTTCCAGCTTTGTCAATGGTAGTTATGTCGGAACAAAGCCATTCACTGGCTTGATTAAAGATGTTCAAGGACTCTCAGTGCAAAGGGAACTTCCTTCACTTTACAAAGGGAAGATCGCTAAATGGGAGAATGACGAATATGATCTAAAACTCGATGTCAGTGATGCTCGTGACATACTATCGTTCCTAAAACCAGGGCTTTACATTGCCCAAGGTTCGACAATCCGCCTTAACATCGCGAAAGACGGCAATCTGACCGCATCAGTCAAGTCTCCGAGGATTGCCCTTAACAAGAATTACCTTAAAGACATTGACCTTAGCATCGACAACAGGGATAGCAGTCTGAATGCATCAATGAAATCATCCTCTGTTACCGTGTCTGGCCTAAGCATTCAGAACAACAACTTGATGCTCTTTGCCAAAGACGACAGATTCGGGGCAGGATTCACCTACGACAACGGTACTGAGCTAGCAAACAAAGGAGAAATGTACCTCTCCGGAAAGCTTGGAAGAGACAGGCACGGAGTGCTTACAATCAGCGCAAAGACTCATCCGTCCTACATCTGGTACAACGATGATGCTTGGAACGTGTCCGAGTCTGCTATTGATTTGATAGGTAAGGATGTCCGGATTGATAATCTGACGGCCATCTGTGCTGACCAGTCCATCAAGGTCAATGGTGGATATTCATCAACTGTCAAGGACACACTTTCAGTCAACCTCGTCAAATTCGACCTTGGACTTCTGAACAAATTTCTCGGAGACAGTTTCGGAATCACTGGGTTGGCGACTGGCCATGCGATCATCTCCTCGCCATGGAAAAGCAATGCTGGGCTGATGATGAATCTCACCTCGGATTCCACAGAAATTGCTGGGCAAAGGATGGGGACACTTCGACTGGCAGGCTCTCTGGATGATGGGAAAATGCGGGTTATAGCCAAGAATGATATTGATGGAAAAAGGACACTGGATGTCAGAGGAGATTACTTCCTAAAGAACAAGGAGGTCGATGCCACAGTCTATTTTGACAGTCTCAATGTCGGCTACATAGCACCTTTGCTAAGTTCCGTTTTCAGCGAGATGGGAGGAAGCCTCAGCGGAAGAATTAGAATCTATGGTCCAACTAAATCACTTTCGTTAGAAAGCGAGGACACTAGATTCGATGATGTTCTTCTGAAAGTCGGGTTTACTAATGTACCTTATTATGTCTCAGGTCCTTTCTCCGTGACCAACCAAGGATTGTCTTTCGACAATGTCACTCTAAAGGACCGATTCGATGGGACTGGAACTGTTACCGGAGGTCTTTTGTTCGATCATCTGAAAAACATTCGGATGGACACCAAAATCAAGATGCGTGGTGTCGAAGCCATCAACATGACAGAGGATGACAATCAGGCTTTCTACGGTCATCTATTCGCTAGCGGAGATGTTCAGGTCAAAGGTCCATTCGAAGCCATCTTGCTGGATGTCAACGTGCGCACTGACAAGAATGGACGTCTGCATATTCCTATAGACAACGCATCCAATGACGGCAAGAACGACTTGCTGACCTTCAAACAAGCTTTCAAAGAAGTCTTCATCGATCCTTACGATGCCATGATGAGCAAAATGTCGGCAGGCAGTGCAAAAGGCAACGACTTCGGGCTGAAGCTCAGAGTTAACGCTACTCAAGGTACCGAAGCCTATGTAGAGATAGACCGAGCTGCCGGGAATGTGCTAAGTGGGCGTGGGCAAGGCACGGTTGACATTGAGGTTCGTCCTGCAAGGGATTTATTCTCAATCAATGGAGACTACACCCTAAGGTCAGGCAATTTTCATTTCAACGCCATGGACATTGCAAAAAGGGATTTCACAATTTCGGAGGGAAGCACTGTTCGTTTCAATGGGGATGTGATGGATAGTGACTTGGACATCAAAGGAATATATTCAACAAAGGCATCGGTGGCGACTCTAATCGCAGACACTACCGCTGTTTCCGCGCGGAGGGTTGTAAATTGTGGAATAGGCGTCTCTGGCAAACTTCGCGAGCCGAAGCTTTCATTCTCAATCGAAGTTCCAGATCTTGACCCTACCACAAAATCGAGGGTGGAGAGTGCTCTTAACACTGAGGACAAAGTTCAGCGTCAGTTTCTTTCCTTGCTCATCTCCGGTAGTTTCATGCCGGAAGAGCAGTCTGGAGTCGTGAACAACACCAACGTGCTCTACTCAAATGTGGCTGAAATCATGGCGGGGCAACTGAACAACATTCTCCAGAAGCTCGACATTCCGCTTGACCTTGGACTGAACTACCAGTCTAGCGAAAGCGGAACAAACATATTCGATGTAGCTGTCTCGACGCAACTATTCAACAACAGGGTCATCGTCAACGGCAATGTCGGGAATAGGGAATATTCCAACTCATCCTCATCGGGTGCAGATGTGGTCGGCAATCTGGACATAGAAATCAAACTGGACAAGTCCGGACAGCTGAGAATGAATCTGTTCTCTCATTCTGCGGACGACTACACGACTTATCTTGACAACACGCAGAGAAACGGGGTCGGTATTGCCTACCAAAGGGAGTTCAACACTTTCAAGGAGTTTTTCCGGAATCTGTTTGTGGGGAGGAAAAAGCGCGAGCAGAGGGCCGCAGCTGCGTACGAGAGCGGTCCTCGCGAGATGAAAAAGGTTAGAATCACTAACGAAAGTAAAAACAAATAATTTTTACGAATATGATAAAAAACATTGCATTAGTGGCTCACGATTCTAGGAAGCAGGAGCTTCTTGACTGGGTCCGTTACAACGCTGGTTCAATGAAACATTGTCATTTGTATTGCACTGGAACGACTGGGCGTCTTGTCTCAGAGGCTCTTACAGAGAAACTGGGGCCGGAGACTCCTTCCATCGTGTGCATGTTAAGCGGTCCGCTCGGAGGAGACTTTGAGATTGGGGCAATGATCGCTGAGGGTAAGATTGACATGCTAGTGTTCTTCTGTGACAACTTGATCATGCAGGGGCATCAGAACGATGTGATGGGGCTTGTTCGTTTGGCATCGCTTTACAACATTCCGTTCGCGAC
>DBKH01000023.1 GCA_002297815.1 Bacteroidales bacterium UBA755
ACCCCTGGCCAGCCATCAAGGCCCCCGTCGCGGTCTGACCGGTAGCGTTTGCATAAGAGCCTCCAAGGTCTCTGATTTAAGGTCTAAGTTAATGCGGTAAATGTGTTTCTTATAGGAAATAAAACTATCTTTGAGAAAAGATTTCTGCATTATAGATGTTGTATCGAGGTCGAAATATGCCGCTAAGGTTGATTCCCTAATAGATTTCACCTGCCCAAAGCATCCTAAAGAAGTCGCGCACGTAGATGAGTTCGATATTTCCTGATTTTCGTGTGAGCCGATCGGTTGACACCAGAATCAGCCTTGCTTCTGGGTGCTCTTCGGAAAAGCGGTTGAGTCCGGTTTTGTGCTTGGTTTGAACATCGTCGGTGGATTTTATCTCAATCGCAACTTTGGCATCACCGAGGATGGCATCTACCTCAATGTCAGAATATGTGTGCCAATATGAAAGATCCTTTTTTCTGTCGCTATAACCCAGATAGGCAATAAGTTCCTGCATCACCAGATGCTCAAATGCGTGCCCATGTTCGGGAGTGCCTGGTCTCAGATTATTTCTTCCCATCAGATAATTGACTATTCCGACATCGAAGTAGTAAAACTTAGGGGCTTGCGTCAACTTTCTTTTGATCACTTTCCGGTAGGCCGGAATCTCATAACCTATGAGAGTATCATAGAGTATTTGGAAATATGCCTTGACGGTGTTAGCCGCCACGCCACAATCTGACGCAATGTTCTCGTAGTTGATGATCTCACCGTCGCTTATCGCTGCCACTTCCATAAATCTTTCGAATATCCCGATGTCTTTCACGGCAGCCTCCTCAAGAATCTCTTCATTGAGATATACCTCGACATATCCTTTCAATCGCCTTACGGCATTGCCAACCGTATAATGCCTTGGGATCATCCCGTTTTGTATGGCTCTGGAAAGGTCGTAGTCAGGAATTTCGGCACTTACAAGTGGAAACAAGGTTTCTGGGATAGCGCGTCCACCAAGTGTGTTCGCTCCTCTCTTTTTCAGTTTTCTTGCACTTGAACCGCTTAGTATGAAATAGAGGCCTTTCTCGACCATCAAACTATGAACCGTGTCCAAAAGATCCGGCACTTTCTGAATCTCATCAACTATCACAAGTGTCTTTTCGGGATAGTTGTCAAGTGCTTCTTTGAATAGTTCCGGTTTGCGCTGAAAGCGCTTCCGCAAGTCCGAATCAAGTAAGTCAAAATACACCGCATCCTTAAACCTATCCTTGAGAAGCGTGGATTTTCCTACCTGTCGGGCACCGAACAGAAACATACCTTCATCTAGACGGCTATCTATATCAAATATTCTATTATACATATTATTAATTGTTTTTGTTATATATTATTGCGGATTTTTTAGGAATATCAGCAATAATGTTGCGAATATAACAATATTATTGCTAAGGCCAAAACGGCAATTTCCGTTCGATAATGTCCAGAGGCAATCATTACTTTGATTCTTCCTTTGGTTCGGTGATCGAAACTCAAACGGGAGCATATTCCCCATAAAATGCTTCCTTCGTAGTGTAATTTAACCTTGACGGGAGCAAATAACTTAGTTTTTGCTTCTGTCAAGGTTTTGTAATCATACAAAAGATAGGTTATTTCTTGTTTTATATTTCTTATAGGAAATAAAATTGCCTTTATGAGAGGATTTGTGCACTATGGATATTTGGGGCGTGGATCATTCCGCGCGGATGGCGTCGGCTGGGTTGGAATGGGCAGCGTGGAGGGTCTGGAAGAAGATCGAGATCACGGCGATGAGCAGCGAGACAGCACCGGAGGCTATGAATATCCACAGGTTCAGTCCGATTCTGTACGAGAAGCCTTCCAGCCACTTGTCCATGATGAACCACGAGAGCGGAACGGCGAAGATGAACGACACCAGAAGCGGGGCGCAGAACTTTGTCAGAAGCAGGGTGAGAACCTCGTTCGTGGTGCTTCCCATGATGCGGCGCACACCGATCTCCTTCTTGCGTTGCCTGATGAAGAACAGCGACATCCCGATGAAGCCGAGGATGGAGATGAGCACTGCCACGCCTGTGAATATACCCACGATCCTCATCGTGTTCTTCTCCTCCTCCAACGAGGCCCTAACCGTGGCATCCACACTCTGCACTTTCCAGTCAAGATCCTCGGAAGTCCCGTCAACCTCCTTCACAAGGTCACAGAGTTTCTTCCATGCGTCAGGTGAGCCATCAGTCTTGACCATGAAGTTCGGATCCTCTATCTCATCCGTGTCCTTGACCGTGATGATGAACGGCTGGTAAGGATCGAGGACATTCGTCATATGGAAATTGGAGAATATGCCGGCTACCTGCGTCGCGTCTCTGTCGTCGCCCCAATATATGACTGTTTCATCGTCCTTCAGCCCAAGTTTTCCTGCGAGTTCCTCGTTGATGTATTTCACATCGCCTGAAAGGTGGTTGTCCTTGACAAGGTTGATTCCCATTATGTCGATGAACTCCTTGTCCCAAGTCGTGAGATAGACTAGGAGATTATTGTCATCCTTGTCTTTGCGGGTACTCATCGACCGATAGTTGCCGTCAAGGGATGTGCCTGAGAACGAGCCTATTCCTTGGATGAACGGTTGGTCTTTCAGAGTGTTTCTCATAACCTCCGGGTTGTCGGAGCTGATCCTGAAGATATTCTCGGTGTTGTACCCAAGCGGCGCCTTGACCAGATGGTCCATCTGGAGCAGGATTGTCAGGGTCGCTGTCATCATCGTCATCGTGATCACATTCTGAAGGATGATGAATATCCTGCTGAGCACCATCTTGGAGTGGTAGCGGAACGAACCTTTCACCACATCGATAGGCTTGTACTTCGAGAGCTGGACTGTAGGCATTATTCCGGAGATGATTCCGGTCAGGACAATGAACAGAAGGCTGACCGAGACGGTGGAGAAGTTGATGTCCCTGAGGATATCGATCTTCCCTTTGAAGAGTACGGCCATCTTGTCCTCAAGCAGAAGCGCCAGCGCCCCGCCGATGAGGAAAGAGATGAACACCATCAGGGTGGATTCTCCGATCAGTTCCAAGGATATTCCTAAACCATTGCTGCCGAGAAGCCTTCTGGTGGCCATTTCCTTTGCCCGGAAACTGGTGTTGGCGACAGTGAGGTTGATGTAGTTCGTGACCGCAAACAGAAGGATGGCCAGAACCACAGCCAGCAATATTCCTAAAAGACTCTTGTCGCCGGTCTGGAGTCCCGATGCGCCAGTGTTTTGAGGCGCGAACATCAGGTCGTCGAGCGGGATGAGAGCGGCCTTTGTGTCACCGTAGAAGTTGAACAGAGGATTGCTCTCAATGCAGTAGGAGGTCAGATCTTCGATTTTGTCATTGAGGTTCGCTCCCGGCCTCATCATCAGGAAGGACAGTGTCGAACCCAACGGCCCGTTGGCCATCAGGTCGTTGCGGAGTCTGTAGCCGAGAACCTGCGGAGCGCGTTCGAGATTGGCGATGACAGCTGTCTCGTTCAGGAGCACGGTCTTGTCCAGATCTTTGATGACACCGGAGACAGTGTAAACAAGCGAACTGTCGTACGGATCTCCATTCTCGTCACTCACGTAGACGTACCTTGTCCCCTCGATCTGGAGCGGCTGTCCGAGAGCGTCACCGTCCGGGAACAAGGCCTTAGCAAGTGATTCGGTGACAACGCATTTCTCCGGACTGTCGAGCGCGGTCTCCCGATCTCCCTGAACCATCTTGAAGTCAAAGAACTTGAAGAAATTGGAGTCCGCGAGCATTATGTTGCCGGTGTTGTCGCCCTGTGACTCCTCATAGACTCTGTCCTCGTGCTTGATCTTCCCGTTCTGCATGTAAACGCAGCAGACATCCTCCACCTCCGGGTACCTGTCCTTGAGCGAGTGGGCGCAGTCAGGCCACGACATGAGTGTGTTCCTGCCCTCTGTGCCAAGTACATAAATCCTTTCGTGGTTCTTGTGCCACTTGTCGATGCTGAGTTGCCTGTAGGTGTAGTCCCCGATCAGTATAACGAACATCAGCGAGAGCGCCAGCCCCACCACATTGATCACCGCATAGAGCGGATTGTTCTTAAGAAATCTAAAGAAATATTTCATTGTCATGCTCCTTTGTCAAACATAACTCTGCCTTCATCGGTCTTTATGGGTCGTTTCGGCAGGCTCAACGACCGTATGTTAAAAGCGCAATCTATTTCTGTGCCAAAATAAATAAGTAATTGAAATTCAGAAATATCCTTACTTTATGAATATCCCGAAGTGTAAAGAAATTTAACACAGACTGTAAAGAAACTTTACACTTTGCTCCACTGGTCACTGAGCCTGTCGAAGTGACCGGACCTTTCCTCTACATTTATCAATAATCATTGAATATTTCAATTGAAAATATTGGGAATCTTTTGTTGAAAATATTGGGAATTTATATCTTTGTGAGACATTAATTAACGTGAGTTCGATGAATTA
>DBKH01000076.1:0-19171 GCA_002297815.1 Bacteroidales bacterium UBA755
CCGAGGCCAAGAAAGTCCAGATGTTTAGACAAGCTCACCATCCAGTCGCTGAGCCCGTCGAAGCGCCTGATCCTGTCGAAGTGCCCCATCGGTCGCTGAGCCTGTCGAAGCGCCCGACCCCACCGAAGCACTAGCCCCTAGCGGCCAAAGTCATGTGCTTTACAAACCACGTGCACAACGAGATGCCTTAGGCTACCTTCTGAAGCCGTTCACCGTGCTCGACCCTATCCCCGAAAGAGGGGGGCATCCACACCACCATGCCTCTCACCCCTTTACACCCCATCTTCCCGTGCCAGTGGTCTGCACAATGTAAAAGATGAGATCTTGTGTTGTCAAGCCCTAGCCCCACCGTTCGCTGAGCTTATCAAGTCTGACCCCACCGAAGCACCCGTCCCTTGCCATCGTTCCTGATCGGTCGCTGAGCCTGTCGAAGTGACCGCCCCCACCAAAGCGCCAGGCTCAACCTTGCTTCAAGATCCATTGCTTGAAAAACGGATCCTCCAACTCATAGTGGTCAGAATAGATAGCGTAGCCGTCTTTTTGAAGACGCTTCAAAGCACTGTACACGGTGCTCGTCCGATGCTCGCCATCCACTAGGGATTTACCGCTGGCCAAGCGCTGAAGGATCCAACGGTTAGTTCGCTTGAACCCCATCCAGATTCGCTCATAGTCGAGAGATTGTGACACAACGATATGCTCGACCGCGGTCTTAAGGACATTTTCCGACTGCAGCTGTAAAACACCAATCTGCCACACGTTCGCTGCCAATTGTTGCGAGTAATAAGGATGGCACTCCGTGAAGTCCAGAATACGGTTCGCCAACACTTCACAAGATTCAGGAAAAACCTCGGAGAGTCTCTCCGAAAGGTAGCGATGAAAGTCTTGTCTTGGCAGTTTACCAAGTCTCATCAACTCTCCGAAATGATAAAATGGTGATTTTTTGTTCTCAAAGATCTCGGTCATCATGCTCTCTTGACTCCCCAGCAGGATGTAATTGATGTGTTTCTGCTCCTGCATAATGGAACGGAGCTGCCTATCCAGATTTGCCGCTATCTCTTTAATTTCTTGAAATTCATCCAGTACAACAATGAGTCTGTCCTTCTCATTGTGAGCCTGCTCAAACAGCATTAAGACATCCTCAAGCAAGACCTCATTAGGAGCACCAGCCTGAAACGACACATCCATCGCCCCTGTCACTGGGTTTGTAGAGATTGTAGGAACTACCCTGAAATGAGCGAGCAGATGCCGTAGCCGCTCCATAGGATGAACCTTGAAAAATTCCCTGAGAAGTTTTGCGGACAAATCGGACACGGATGTCACGGCCTGTAGATTCAACATGATGCATTTTCGTCCGCTTTCTTTTACAGCCTTAGCAACGACACTGCTCTTCCCAAATCTTCTGGGACTAATCAAGATCAGATGGTTGGCACTCTTTATAAACTACTCGATGTAAGCCACTTCATCCACTCTGTCCGTGAAATATTCGGCCTCCACGATGGTCCCGAACTTGAAAGGATTCTCCATGTTACGACTTTTTTCGTTACGACTTTTTTCGTAATACAAAACTACCCCTTTTCATTCAAACTTCCAAATTATAATCCCCTTTGTCCCTCAAGCACTTTCTTCATTCCCTACTCCCACCGAAGATCTCCACCCATCGGTCGCTGAGCTTGTCGAAGTGCCCGATTGTTACCACAGGGCTATCTTCGGTAAGGAGCCGCGTTGCTTGGAGGCCTTGGCGACCTACGCGCTTCGCGCGCCCTATCCGGGTAAAGGGCCGCCAAGGCCTCCAAGCAACGCGGCCAATGCAAGGTAAATCATTGTCTGCTCCTTTTTCCTGAGAATTAGCATCACCCTTTCTATGTCTAAACGCAACACGTTTAGTGTCAATGGGTGGAGAATAATGCATTAATTATCATGTAGTTAGCACTTTGTCTTGGGCGTTAAACCGCTAAAGGCAAGGTGCTAAATTATTTATTAACAATGATTTACAAATCACGCCCAAGGAACCACAATCGCCTTCGTAATCATGTCGCATTCAATCGCATAGGAACAAAAAAGATGAACGGGGTTTACTCTCTCAGCAGACCCCGTTCGCAATTCTAACCTAAAACTTAACCTATGAAAAAACTATTCGTTGCAAAGGTATAGTTTTTTTATAAAACAAGCAAGATTGAAGGAATATTTTTTGTCCCAAACTTCCGTTTTTGTGTCCTAAAAGATTGAAACGTACTTTTAACCCTCTTTTTGCTATTGATTTTTTGCATTTTTAGTTCATTCATCATCGCCAACTTTGGCAGTTTCGGCCTTCGGCAAGCAGCTCTCATCGAGTTTAATAGTTTTGATGCGTACATCCATCAAAGGCTTGTCCCTTTGGTCGGTTGCGACCTGAGCGATTCGGTCAATGATGTCAAGCCCCTCGACTGTCTCACCGAAAACAGTGTAGGCTCCGTCAAGTTGAGCACATGCTCCTGCATCTTGAACAATGTAGAACTGTGAGCCGGAGGATTCTTTCTTAGGATTGGCCACATCGCCTCTGCGAGCGGCAGCTAGGGCTCCCTTCTTGTGAGTATATTCAGGGACAAATTCTGCTGGAATCGTGTAGCCTGGGCCACCTTGGCCGTACTTAGCCACTGCGGCAGCAGAGGTGTCACGAGTCAGAGGATCACCACCTTGAATCATGAATCCGTTGATGACTCTGTGGAAAAGCAGGCTGTCATAGTAGCCAGTCAAAGCAAGTTTTGCAAAGTTCTCACGATGCTTTGGTGTCTTGCTGTACAATTTGATTTTGATCGTGCCCAAATTAGTCACGATGTCAAAGACCGGCTCGTCCGGCAATGTTGAGATAATGTCCATAGCTGTTTTTTCTTTAGCGGCCAGCTCTGCGGCAGCAATTGAGTCTTGGCGGGCTTTCTCTGTCGCTGCCTCCGCTGCCTTAGTAGCAGCCTCTGCTTCCGCTGCTGCTTTCTTGGCTCCATTGCCACAACCAAAAACAAAAGCGGATGTGGCCAAGCAGAGAATAATGGCAAAAATATTCTTTCGCATATTCAAAAATAAGCGTTTAAGGATTGCTCAATATTAGAACTTACGGTAATTATACCCCAAGATGTCAAAAATCTTGAATGATTCAGCCTCCATGGCAGCTTTGAACCTTTCTGGGTTCTTGTTCTCCGGCTTGCACCACTGAACCTCGCTGAGTGCGCACATTCTTGGGAGAAGCATGTACTCCAAGTGCTCTGGGGTGGCAACATATTCAGTCCAAAGGTTCGCCTGAACACCGAGGATGTGCTTCTGCTGGTTGTCATTCAGACCATCAAGCGGCTCATAGCCATAGACTTTTTCCCATGGCAGGAAACCACCGATGCCGAAAGGTTCCTTATCCTCGTCCTTTGACTGATAGTAGTCAAAGTAGCAGTAAGTGTTAGGGGTCATGATGACATCAAAGCCCATAGCGGAAGCCTTAATGCCACCGTCAGTGCCGCGCCATGACATCACGGTTGCGCCTTTTGCGAGCTCGCCTTCAAGAACCTCATCCCAGCCGATGATCTTGCGACCATGCTCGTTGAGGAACTTCTGCACGCGGGCGGTAACATAACTCTGAAGGAACTGCTCAGCAGTGTGATGAGCATCTGCCTTGATGCCCAGTTCCTTGATTCTAGCCTGGCAAGCAGGGCACTTTTCCCATTCAGTCTTAGGGCACTCGTCACCTCCGATGTGAATGTACTCGTAAGGGAAAATGTCCATCAATTCGGTGAACACATCTTCAAGGAAAGTGAACATGGCATCCTTGCCCGGGCAAAGAACCTGATCGGAAATGCCCCATCTTGTCCAAACTTCGTAAGGACCGCCAGTACATCCGAGCTCAGGATAGGCAGCCAGAACGCCCATCATGTGTCCAGGAAGATCAATCTCAGGGATTACTTCAATACCGAGCTTGCTAGCATAGGCCACAATGTCTCTCATCTGTTCTTGGGTGTAATAGCCACCATAGCGGATGCCATCGTTGCTACCCCAATCCTTCTTGATGACGGTTCCGTTGCGGAAGGCACCGATCTCAGTGAGTTTTGGATACTTCTTGATCTCAACTCTCCAACCCTGATCGTCAGTCAGATGCCAATGGAAGCGGTTCAGCTTGTAAATAGCCATGACATCAAGGTATTTTTTAACTTCATCAACAGAGAAGAAATGCCTTGAGCAGTCAAGGTGCATGCCTCTGTAGCCGAAGCGAGGTTTGTCCTGAATCTTCACGCAAGGGAAATAGAACTTCTCAGAAGAATCAGTATTCTCACTGAATATGCTAACGCTTGTCAGCTGCTTCAACGTCTGGATGGCATAAAGGAATCCATTGTAGGAAGATGCTCTCACAGTGCAATTCTTGGTCGTGATGTTGATAGAGTACTCCTCATCAGCAAGGCTAGTGTCTTTCAGGAATATGAAGCCTTTTACCTTTGCGCAATCATTCCCAAGGCCTACCGGAGTGGCATAGGAGCTAATTCGTCCACTGACAAAAGTCATTCTGTCAGCGAGTTCCTTGATGAGAGCCTGACTTTTAGGATCCACAGACTGGTCGCAATTGAAATTGGCACCGGCCCCTTTGAAAGTACCTTTTACTACCTCAACACTCTGAGGATAAGGGATGACATTGATTGAGGTCTCTGCCTCTTTTGCCTTCATTGAGCATGGCATCAAAAGAAGAGCGAACGCAATTAGATTGAAGATTCTTTTCATGAATGAATATTTAAAATATTGGTTATATTCCAAAAACGGATAAATATACGTAAAAATTCTTAATTATCAGTAAAGCAGAAGCCCTAGAACCCCTCCTGCGATGATGATTTTTATAGGTCCGACCTTGAAAACCATAGAGGCTACCACTGCTGCCGCGAAAAGTCCCCAGCTGATCCAATCCGGGAAATTCTCTTTCACTATGCTGATTTCCGGGACGATGCCATTCCACTCTACTGTGAACATCAGGGTCAGTGCAGCTGCTCCAATGAGTCCGACGACTGCGGGACGCAAACTTCCCAAGACACTGGCGAAGACCTTGCTGTTCTTAAATTTAGTGTAAAAATTGACTATCGCGAGAACTATAAGGAACGAGGGCAGAATCACGGCTAACGTTGCAGACAGAGAGCCCAGTACCCCAACCAGATGACTAGCTCCAGCCTGATGAAGGACTTCATAGCCGACATAAGTCGCGCAATTGATGCCCACTGGCCCCGGAGTCATTTGGGAGATGGCCACAATGTCCGTGAATGCACTTTCAGAGAGCCATCCATGGGCCACCACGACCTGAGTCTGGATAAAAGAAAGCATAGCATAGCCTCCACCGAACGTGAAAAGGCCGATGACAAAGAATACCCAGAAAAGTTGTAGGATGAGATTAAGTTCAGTCATTGTCAGCCTCCTTCTTATTCTTGACAACGGCCACTGACACTGAGACAACAATCAGGACCAGCAGAATGTAAATCGGTGAGAAACTAAGAAATGCTACAAGGAACAGAGTGGCTGCTGAGATGGCCCAAGCCCACCAAGTCTTGTTGTTCTTTCTGGCCATGTTGATCATCGGGACTGCGATCAATGACACTACGACCGGGCGGATACCTTTAAAGATTCGCTCTACCGCGGGATTGTCCCGGAAGTTAGTGAATATCATTGCGATCAGCAGAATGCTGATGAACGAAGGCAGGACTGAGCCTAGTGTCGCCACGACACTGCCTTTGACTCCATGCAATTTGTACCCTGCAAAAATCGACATATTCACTGCCAAGACACCGGGAGCAGATTGAGCCATAGCTATGATGTCTGGGAGTTCCTCATCGGACATCCAGTTTCTCTTGACCATTTCATCTCGTATCAGTGGAATCATGGCGTAGCCACCGCCTATGGTAAAGGCGCCTAGCTTGGCGAAGACTAGGAAGACTTGCCAGAGGGAGACTTCGCTGGGTGGATTATCGGGGTGTTTGTTTGGCATATTCATTAAGTGTTTTTTTTGTGAATATTTAAGAGGTGGTCACTTCGGCAGGCTCAGTGACAGATGCTCAGTTGCAGTCGCTGAGCTTGTCGAAGCGACAGTCAGTGCCGGCAAACCATGGCAGCAACGACATCGCTGGAGGTTCTGCCATTGGGACCATGAGAAGATGAATGGAACTCGGATATTCCCGTCTCCGCCTCAATTCGAGCGATGTTAGATGGCCTTACTCCGGAGCCAGCAAGGATGATGATTCTGCCGGAAACCCTAATATTCAATTCCCTTAGGGTCTCAATTCCATCGTTCACATTGGTAGCATGTCCCGCAGTAAGAAGCCTGTCGCACCCCAAATCAATGATGTCTTCCAAAGCCTTGAACGGATCAGCACACTCATCGAATGCTCTATGGAACGTGACATGAAGCCCCTCGGCCTCGGCAATCAATCGCCTGACCGTTTCTGTGTCCACACTTCCGTCTTTGCGCAAGGCTCCAACCACGACAGCGTTAACCCCTAGCTCTCTGCACATCCGGACGGATTCTACCATCTCCTCAACCTCATCCTCGTTATAGACAAAGTTCCCTCCGCGAGGGCGTATCAGGACATTCACGGGGATATTCACTGATCGCAGTGTCTCTTCGATGTTCGCGCAGCTCGGTGTTACTCCTCCGCAAGGGAGATCCTCACAGAGTTCCACCCTCAGAGCCCCACCTTTCATGGCTTGAACTGCCTCTGTTGCATCGGTGCAGCAGCACTCCAAAAATCTGTTGTTTTCCATACCGCAAAGTTAGGTAAAATCCGAAAACGGAGAGCAATGAATATCCTCGAATGAGTACCTTTCACACCTCGAAAGACAAGAATCCCACTTAGAAAAACAAAAAAAATGCAACGGTGATTTTTATTATAAATTAATACTCTTAGGCAGAATCACACTTAAAAATAGAATTTAAGCGGATAGATTTTATTGTGAATTAAGAATTAAAAAACGATTAAGAATCCTTGATAACCAATGAATTAAAATTTAACCAAACTATTGGAAATAAAATTTTAATTACATATTTTTCGCCAAGAATTTACTGAATCCCCGGCCACTACACTTCGGTGCATGCCCAGTAAATTTCATTTTGAAAGCAACTTTTCTCACTCTTTGGAGGACGAACGCTTATGTACAAATCAATATATAGTAAGTCAAGTTCAACTAAATTAATTTTAGGCTTATGAGTAAAAAAATGTATTCTTTGTTGCTGTGCCTCTGCTTAAGCATCAGCACGGTGTTCGCGCAGAACATCACCGTCAAAGGAACGGTCACTTCTGCGGAAGACGGGCTTCCGGTCGTGGGAGCATCAGTGTTCGTACAAGGTACGACTAATGGTACTGTCACCGATGTCTCAGGACAGTACACTCTTAAAAATGTTCCAACTGGAAGCACCCTTATTTTCTCATGCATAGGCATGCAGGATCTGAAGAAAACAGCCGACAGAGTGGTTGATGCCACTTTGTCCGCTGACACTGAACTGCTTGAAGAAGTGGTGGTCACCGCACAAGGACTGACAAGAAAACAGAAAGCGATTGGTTACTCAGCGCAGACAGTGTCCGCAAAGGAACTTACCGCAGTGCACAGCGCAGATCTTGGAAACTCTCTGGCCGGAAAGGTCGCTGGAGCACAATTCTGGGGAGCCGGTGGATCTACCTTCGACGAAGGTAAGATCGTCTTGCGCGGAGCCACGTCCTACAGCAATGCGCAGGGAAGCGAGCCAATCTACGTTGTCGATGGGGCGATTGTCTCCAGAGAATCCGTGAACATGGACGATGTGGAGAGCATCAACATCTTGAAAGGCCCTTCAGCAACAGCCCTTTACGGTTCTCGTGGAGCGAACGGAGCTGTCATCGTGACGACAAAGAAAGCAGCCGATGGCCGCAGTTCTCTCGAATTCTCCTCTACAACGTCTGTGGAGACTTACTACAACCATCTAGACCTCAACAAACTTTACGGTGGCGGTTCCAGTGCTGCAAGCGTCACGGGAGCCGCGGCTGCATCATCCGATCCTTATGCGACAGATTGGACGTCTCCAACCACACTCTTGGAAAGGTTGGACGACGGATCCTATCTTCTTGACAATGCAAACGATGAGAACTGGGGACCTCGCTACGATGGAACGACACTTGTCCGCTCTGGTCTTTCATGGGATCCAACCTCCGACAAGTACGGCAAGGCAGACACATGGGAGGCACGTCTTGACCTGCGCGACCTCACAAGGGCTGCTTGGACAAACAACACCAACGTGGCTTTCTCCAAGGCCGGGAATGGATTCAGAACGCGTGTGGCATTCAACAATGTCGAGCGCCAAGGAATCATGTACAACTCCAAGGCCACACGTCGTTCATTCAGCATCACTTCTTCTTTCAAACCCACAACTTGGCTCAATGCTGATGTTGCCTACCGCTACCGCTACCGCAAGACGCAGAACGCAGCCACGGAAGGATATTCAGAGGCGGGAAATATCATCTGTGAGTACACTCAGTGGGGACAGACCAACGTGGATTTAAAGGAGCTGAAGGACTGGGAAAGGCCTGACGGGACATGGAGGACGTGGAACATTGTCAGTCCGGACAATCTTGCCGCCAACTTCCATGACAACCCTTATGGCACGTTGTACAACTTTAACAACTTCAAATACGACAACTACCATCTTGTCACAGCGGATGTCTATTCTCTGCTGCCGCACAATGTCCGTGTCGGAGTCAGGATCAACAACAACATAACGGCTAAACGTTACGAAGCGAAGCACGGAAATGGCTCCACAGTGTTTGACCCTTACTTCAGCACCTACCACTCGCAAAGCGATGACTTCACAGCACAGGCTTACGCCACATGGGGAGAACATTTTCTCGACAACCGCTTGTCAGTCGAAACTGCGGCCTTCGCGGAGACCAGAAAGTACGACTACTACTACCTCAACAGCGAGACCAACGGTGGGCTGTCCGTACCTGGCTACTACAATCTAGCCGCGTCTGCAAGCACCTACAGTACAGAAAACAGCGAGACTCATTACAAGACTCGTTCATTCTTCGGAACCGCGACCGTGGGCTGGGATGATCTTGTCTATCTCGACGGATCGCTCCGCTACGACATCGACTCACGCCTTGCGAACGGAAACAACTCTTTCCTCTACGGTGGTGGATCCGTGTCTTTCATGGCAAGCAAGCTGATTGACACCGACTGGCTCAACTTCTGGAAAATCAGAGGATCTGTCGCCCAGGTGGGATCAACGCTCAACGCTTATAACATCTATCCTTACTACGAAGTCGGGACCAAGGCCCACGGCCTCACTACTATGTACGAACCGACCACCCAGGTCAACTCTGCGATCAAGCCTACAATCTCCACCTCCTACGAGGTCGGAACCGAGTTCAAGTTATTCGGCAACAGACTGTTCGGAGACATCAACTTCTATCGCAAAGACACCAAAAACGACATCATCTCAGCGAACGTTCTGCCTCAATCTGGTTATCTTTACAGGAAATTGAACGCCGGCATGGTACGGAACCAGGGCATCGAAGTCATGCTTGGCGGCACTCCTGTCCGCACCCGCGACTTCGAGTGGACACTCTCCGGGAACATCGCGAAGAACAATAACAAACTGATCCGCCTAGCTCCGGACCAGACCGAGTATACAATCTACTGGACAAAGTTCTACGATGCTTGGTACTTGAAGGCCATCGAAGGGAAACCTATCGGTGTCATCAGTTCTGGTTCACGCTGGGCTACCAATGATGAAGGCAAACCGATACTCCAGAAAGGCAGCGCAGCTTGGGGCGATGTCAGACCGACTTGGGAGAGAGGTGTAGAGAAGGAAGTCGGCAACGTCCAGCCAGATCTCACCGGAGGATTCTCAACTTCTTTCAGGTACAAGAACCTCACATTCAATGCATCACTTGACTTCTCAATCGGAGGCCAGCTTGTTTCGTGGACGAATATGTGGGGAAACGGATCCGGTGTCCTCGCATCCACAGCAAAGGTCAACAACCGTGGCGTGAACGAGCGTGAACCAGTGGCTGTAGGCGGAGGTGTCTATATGGAAGGAGTTGACAGCGACGGTAATCCGCTTTCCGGCTACGTTGATGCCTACAGGTACTACCACTATCTCGCCTATTACAACTGTGACAACTGGGTTTACGACAAGACCTACGTAAAACTACGCGAACTTTCAGTCGGCTATGAGATTCCGAGCAAGGTTCTAAAGAGTCTGGGAATAGGCCTGAGCAAGGCCAGCGTCGCGTTTGTCGCCACCAACCCTTGGCTGATTTACTCGGCATGTCCTAATATTGACCCTTCAGAGATCGCTGGAGTGGAGTACAACTATCTTGAAGGAGGCCAGGCCCTGTCAACCAGATCATTTGGCTTCACTGTCAATCTTACTTTCTAAAGCATAGGAGATGAACATTATGAAAACCTTAAAGAAGATATTGTTAACTGCCACGGCTTTTGCCACAACTTTGTCATCATGCGATGTCACCGATTTCGGGGACATCAACAAAAACCCGAACAAGCCTTCAACGGCCTACACCGAATACCTGTTCAGCCGTGCCTGCCAGTATGTCCATTTTTTCATCCTTGGCAACACTGAGAACGGCTACGACCCTTGGCAGCAAGAATGGACCGGTTATCTGTCGGAGTCCAAGAACAACCAATACGGACCGCTTGGAACCACCGTACAGTATAGCGATGTCAGATATATTTACCTGTACCCGCTTAAAAACCTCAACATGATTGTGCAGATGAACGAGGACGAGACTCAGAAAGGGCAGTCAAATGTGACGAGTTTCGGTTCAAACGCTAACCAGATAGCGGCAGCGAAGACCTTGGCGGCATATTACTACATGTCACTCACCGACATCTACGGACCAATCGTCCTTTCCGAGGCATTCAAAGGTGCGTCAGATGACAATTGGAAACCTGCCTATGACTCTCAGGAATCTGTCTATGCCCAACTAGACGAATCTCTGTCAGAGGCATTCAAGCTGTTCGACCAGAGCGAGAGCCTTACCTCAGCTGACATCATCTACAACGGAGACATCGCGAAATGGAAGAAACTTAACGCTTCACTGCGTATGCTTCTTGCCATAAAGCTCTGCGATGTCGCCCCGTCAGTAGGAAAGTCAAGATTCGCGGCAGCCTATAGAGACGGGGGCATGGAAACAGCTTCCGACACGTTCTACTACAGCTTTGATGATCTGACATGGAACCGCCTCTACTTCTGGTGTTCACCGGATTACTCCGCAGCAGGATTCAACCAGGTGCCAAACTACTTCATAGTCGAGCAGATGAAGTCATTGAAGGACAATAGAATGTTTGAATACTTCGACATCGAGGGCTACAAAGGCGCACGCGATGAGGCAAAATTTCCAAGGGACAAGCACAGCTCTTTCTACGGAGTTCCGTTCGGCCTCTCTGACAACAACGCTGTCTCTGCGTTCAGCACCACCTGCTGCAGCATCAGCAGCAAGATGTTGGCTGTTGACGCCACTTTCCCGGTGATTCCGGCAGCGCGTGTGCTTCTGACAGAAGCCGAGGCGGCCTACAGAGGATGGATTTCAGCCGATGCCAAAAGTTTGTATGAAAAAGGAATAAAGGCTTCATTCGAGCAGTGGGGAGCTGCAGGGGCTGATGAATATGTAAGCTCTGAGGCTGTGGCCTACACTCCTTCAAAAGGTCTGGAGCAGATTGCCATACAACGCTGGATCGCTGGCTATCTGTCCGATGGTGTGGAAGTATGGTCAGACTGGAGAAGGCTTGACATTCCTTACCTTCCAGTCGGACCGGGAGCGGTGACACTCGGTAACACTCATTATCCTTACCGCATAGGTTACTATTCAGACACAGACATCGCCTACAACAAGGACAACTACCTTGAGGCCGTCAAGCAACTTTCAGGAGGAGAGGACAACACCAGCAACAGAGTTTGGTGGGATGTCGCTGACAACAAGAAAGGAGTCTTGACAGACGCTCAATGTACTCCTCCAACGTTGTAACGGTTATTAAATATGATAGACCCCCGGAAGCCATTGACTTCCGGGGGTTCTTATGTTTAGAGACTGTCCGAAGACAGGCTCAAAGTCTCAATAAAATTAGTCGCTAAGAGAGAATCTCTTGAACGCAACTACCTTAGCCTCAGGATCCACAGACTTGATGTACTCAGCCACAGTCTTCTTGTCATCAGACTGTACGAACTCCTGCTCCTCAAGAGTTGACTCCTTGAAGAACTTCTGGATTCTTCCGTTGGCGATGTTCTGGATCATCTGCTCAGGGAGAGAAGCGGCCTTCTCGGCAGAGACGGTCTTGATGATCTCTCGCGCCTGCTCAGCCTGCTCAGGAGTAATCCAACCCTTGGCAGTGTTGGACTCGATGTGATCCTCACTGTCAACATGAGCTGGGTTGATGCCGACTTTCTTGAGAGCGGCCTCAACAGCCTTCTGAACCATCTCATCCTTGGTCTTTTGGATAGCGAGCTCGCGCTCTTTCTCAACAACCTCGGCTGGACAGTCAGCAGCAGAGACAGAGACAGGGTTCATGGCTGTTACCTGCTGGGCGACAGCCTTGCCGAGTTCTGCTGGGATCTCTTTGTTGAAAGCTACGATGGCACCGAGTTTACCGTTGAAGTGAACATAGTCACCAATGAACGGAGCCTCAAGAGCGGCATAGTAAGCGAGAACGTGCTTCTCACCGGTCTTTCCAGTCTGAGCGGAGATTTCCTCTTCAACAGTGTGACCGTTTGAGCACTTGCTTGCCTTAAGGCCTTCGATGTCAGCAGGGAAAGACGCAATAGCTGCGTCAGCGATTTCTGCTGCAAGAGCCTTGAAGTCAGGTGTAGCGGAAACGAAGTCAGTCTCGCAACCTAGGCATACGATAACACCCTTGTTGCCCTGAATGCGGACAAGAACCGCACCCTCTGAGGTCTCGCGGTCTGCACGCTTAGCAGCCACGAGTTTACCTTTCTCACGGATGATGTTGACTGCCTTCTCGAAATCACCATCAGCCTCAGCGAGAGCCTTCTTGCAATCCATCATACCAGCGGATGTCATCTTACGTAATTTCATTACGTCTTGTGCTGTAATTGCCATAACTAGTTCTCTTTTAAATTATTCAGCTTTTGGTTCTTCCTCTGCCTTAGGAGCAGCCTCAGCAGGTGCTGCCTCAGCCTCTACATCGACAGGTTTGGCACTTTTGCGAGCGCGAAGCTTCTTGCCTGTTGGATTAGCAAGAGCATCTCCCTCAGCAGCCTCTTCATTAGCCTCTTTCTCCTTTTCGAGTTTTCTCTCGTTGAGGCCTTCCTGAATGGCATTGCAAAGAACGTTGAGAATTGTCTCAATCGACTTTGTGGCGTCGTCGTTGGCCGGTATTACATAATCAATAGGGGTAGGATCGCAACAAGTGTCAACCAATGCGAATACCGGGATGTTGAGGCGGTTAGCCTCCTTGACAGCGTTAGCCTCTTTCTGGATGTCCACAACAAAAAGTGCGGATGGGAGACGGCTCATGTCCTTGATGGAACCAAGGTTCTTTTCGAGTTTCTCTCTCTGACGGTTAATCTGGAGACGCTCTCTCTTGGCGAGTTTCTCGAAAGTACCATCTTCTTTCATCTTGTCGATGGTGTTCATCTTCTTGATAGCCTTGCGGATGGTCGGGAAATTGGTAAGCATACCACCAGCCCAACGCTCGGTTATCGATGGCATATTGACTGCCTTAGCCTTTTCTGCAACGATCTCTTTAGCCTGTTTCTTTGTGGCGACAAAGAGAATCTTGCGACCTGAACGCGCAAGCTCTTTCATTGCATCAGCAGCCTCGTCTATCTTGACGATGGTCTTGTGCAGGTCGATGATGTGAATTCCATTCTTCTGGTCAAAGATGTATGGAGCCATTTTAGGGTTCCATTTCCTTGCCAAATGTCCGAAATGTACACCTGCATCAAGAAGTTCTTGGAAATTTGTGCGTGGCATTTTAAAATTCTGTTATTTGTTTTTAACTTTCTTTCAGACCTTTTGCCGACAGCCTGAAAGCTCTTTTCTTCAATCCCTGAGCAGTGATCCTTGACCAGTCTCTGGGATTTTCCGCAGTTCCGGCAATCTTGGGTAGTGTTCATCGGATTCTCATCCGACAGAAAGTCCACAAGATTTGAAGCACCGGACTGTGCTTTTTCATAAACCAGCTTATGCTGCTTCGCTATCCAGCCAAGACTAACGCTTGCTGAACTGGAAGCGTGCACGTGCGCTCGGCTGACCAGGTTTCTTTCTCTCGACTTCGCGGGAGTCACGTGTCAGGAAGCCTTCTGCCTTGAGGGCTGCGCGGTAAGCCTCTCTATCCAAATCGCTAAGAGCGCGGGATATTCCGAGTCTGATCGCTTCGGCCTGGCCTTTGATGCCACCACCGACAACGTTAACCTTTACGTCAAACTGACCTTCTGTCTTCGTAACTGCGAAAGGCTGGTTCACGATGTAACGGAGAGCTTCAGTCTTGAAGTACTCCTCAACACTGCGTCCGTTGATTGTGACATTACCTTGTCCAGCTGCGAGATAAACACGAGCGACGGCTGATTTACGTCTTCCAAGGGCGTTTTTCTGTTCCATTTGCTCTGTTAGATTTCGTTCAACTTAATTTCTCTAGGGTTCTGCGCCTGGTGAGGATGCTCAGGACCTGCATAGACATGCAGATTGTTGATGATCTTGTCACCAAGACGGGTCTTAGGGAGCATTCCTTTGACTGCTCTCCTTACGAGTTCAGCAGGTCTCTTTGCGAGGATCTCCTTCGGGGTCGTGAAACGCTGTCCGCCTGGATAACCAGTGTAACGAACGTAAACACGATCAGTCATCTTGCTGCCTTTGAGGATAACCTTCTCTGCGTTGATGACGATGACGTTGTCACCGCAGTCAACATGAGGAGTGAATCCCGGTTTGTTCTTGCCGCGAAGGACAAGAGCAACTCTTGAAGCAAGACGTCCGAGTGCCAGATCCGTGGCATCAATAACGACCCACTCTTTCTGTACAGTTGCCTTGTTTAAGGAGACTGTTTTGTAGCTAAGTGTGTCCACTGTCTTGATCTTTAATGGTTTAACATAAATAATTGCGATCCCTACACAACATAGGGGTCGCAAAGGTAAGCATTTTTTCTGAAATATTCAAACTTAATCTTTTATGGGCACCAAAGAGAACAATGCACCACCCTCAAAACCAACAATGAGGGATTCTGCGGCATTTAGTGGTGAATATGATCCCGTCGCGTGCATTTTAGTCTCCGACAGGAGCGATATCGCCATTATTCGCTCTTCTCGTTCTCCACGTTGAGAGGCTCGTCAAAAGGTGGTTGAGAGAGAGCCCTTCAATGGCGGAATATGACATGCCCAAAGTCGGAATATGGCGGGAATATGGCTGAAAAGGCACAGATTGCCTAGGTAGTGCTGTGGCTTAAAGGTTATCCATGAATATTCCTAAGGAGAGTGCCTTTGGTCTGTGCCGGGGCACTCTCCTCCATTTTAATGCCGTTTCGCTTTCTAAAGCACATTGACTTCTTCCACAGAAAGTCCAGTGCAAGAGGAAATTGTCTCCACATCAATGCCTTTGGCCTTAAATGCCGCGGCGATTTCCCGCTGAGTCTGTTGGCGGCCTTCAGCCTTGCCTTCCTGGACACCTTCCCACCGTGCGTAGTTGATGGAGTTGATCCTGTCGCGTTCCGTCATCATATCCTTTTCGTATTGAAAGGTTTCTTCGGGCGTGAAGTTGGCTCTTGTTGATGCCTCGAAGAAGGCCTCGTAGGCTTTGTTGCCTTTTGCCCAATCCGGCATTCCGTCCATCTCCTTCGACCCCGTCAGCAAAGATAACCAATAATCCGTCTCGTTGGTTATCCCTTTCGAGGATTTTTTGAACGCGTTCAAATCAAAGAAGTGGTACTCAGGACTGGCCGGAAGCCGGTGGCCGCTAGCCTTATCAATAGTGTAATAATGAAGTTCATACCTGCCGCTGATGCCGGTTACGGCCTCCGAAGCGAAGTTCAGGAAGGCGATGACGCATTTCTTGTCGTCCTTGTTTTCGGGGATGATCTCCGTGTTGAGGAACGAAACATCAACGATGTTGACATCCTTGATGATGCTGTTGAGCAGCCCGATAGTCGCTGCCTTGAACCTTTCCGTCCCGAAGATCCTCTTGAACGCGAAGTCAATTGTTGGATCCGCATAGATGTTCTTTGTCTTCATTGTCTAAGTGTTTATCTGACGGCAAAGCTACGAGGTATTATCCGTGGAACAAATTATTCAACGGATAATGTGGGGAATCGTTCACAGAAGTGCCTGAGTGGTCATATTCCAGAGAATTTGATCACCAATAATTGACAAATATGGCAAAAGAGACATATAATGTCTTTTTTACCATATTCCTTTTGTGAGCGGCCGGCTATTTTTGTGGTTTGAATATTCCATCCAACATAACTATGGGCATTTTATACAAATACAAGCAAACATCGCACATCATTATTGTGTCAGCCATCATGGCCTTGGTCATCGCCTCTTGCAAAGGCAAGGAGACCTCAGAGATCAATGTCTCTTCGGTTTCTGTCACTCCAGACCGTTTGGAAATCATCGAAGGTGAGTCTGCCAAGCTGACCGCCAAGATCAGCCCTGCAGCGGCCGCTGACAGGACCGTTGCATGGACATCTTCCGACCAAAGTGTCGTCACTGTTGATGACAACGGCAATGTGAACGGTCACACGCCAGGCACAGCCAATGTAACCGCGGCAGTGGAAGGGCACAGCGCAACGTGTCCGGTGACAGTGAAAAAAAAGGAAGAGCAAGGCACGGATCCCGATCCGAAGCCGGATGATTCCTACGTGGAGAAAGAGCGTCTGGCCCTGATTGCTTTCTACAAGGCCAACAACGGAGACTCTTGGAAACACAACGATAACTGGTGTGGTTCCAATCCGGTGTCAGAGTGGTACGGAATCAAGATGACCGTGGACGGTAAGCGCGTGAAATCTATTACGCTGAACAATGGTGAAGTCTATGGTCGCATTCCGGACGAGATCGTAGATCTGGAAATGCTTGAGGAATTGCGAATCACCAACTTTGGGAAGGGACCTGAGCAATCGTACTCTTTGCCTGACGCCATCGGGAAACTGAAGTACTTGAAGAAAATGTATTTTCAGAGTTATTCGACAGGAGGCAGGCTACCGGAAACTTTGTTTGACCTGGCAAATCTGGAGGAACTTCGCCTTAAGTTAACAGACGCACAGCCGATACCGGCATCAATTGCCAAACTGGCCAAGCTCAAAGTGCTTTATCTGGGAGGCAGCAAACTGACCGGTTCCCTGATTCCGGAGCTCTGGAATCTTCACGAACTGACTGAACTGGATCTTTGGAAATGCGGCCTGACCGGCTCAATACCAGCCGAACTGGGCGGGCTTGCCAACCTCAAGACCATCGACCTGTCAGCCAACAAGCTGTCAGGAGTGATTCCTACCGAGGTGTCGCGCTTGGAAAACTTTTGGAATCTGTGGACGGGAATCGTCTTTGGAAACAACTTTACTCAAAAAGATATTGAGGACTCACACCTCCCAGCACCAAAGTCATTCCAGACAATCGCTCTTGACGGCTCCACAATCGACCTTGAGCAGGAGTTCGGCAAGAACCGTTACACCGTGCTGATGCATGTCAATCCTCAATCCGGCAACGCTCAAGGCTTCATCGAAAGGTTGTCCAAGTTCTATGACAAGAACAAGAACAAAGGGCTTGGTGTCATCACCTACTTTGACAACAATGATCCGAGAGACAAGAACGCTCATGTCAATGATTTCAAGAATATTCTCTCAACATTCCACGTGGGTTGGAAGTCTTTCGCCTCATGGATGTACAAGGATGGGCAGCGGGAGTTCTACACTGAGCGAGGCAAATCAATGTACCCTCACGCTTCAGAGAATTCAGTAGTGATCATCGGCCCGGACAGGACGGTGTCCTACACTACATTGCCGGACATAAGCAGCGATAAATTGGACAATGTCTTGACCTATCTTTCCAATGTCTTCGACTCCAAGGAGGAGTATTATGAATCCAAGGACTATTCGGCTGACGGCAAGGTGATCACTCTTCAGAAAGCGACCGTTGGCAACGGGGCTGACATTGTCATCACAGGCGACGCGTTCTCCGACAGGCTCATTGCGGACGGTACCCTACGCAAAATGGCGGACGATGCTGTCAACGGAATATTCTCTATGGAACCGCTTAAGTCCATGAAAGACAGATTCAATGTCTATCTTGTCAACGCAGTCTCTAAGAATGAGGAATATACCAACGCCACGTCAACCATATTCAATGGAACTTTCGGCAATGCTTCCGCCTGCGGTGGTGACCTTGACAAGGTCCTTGAATATTCCAAAAAGGCTGTCGGAGCTTCCAGAATGAATGATGTGACGGTTCTTGTCCTGATGAACTCATACCGCTCCACCGGCACGACCTATATGTTGAAGCCTTCATCCGCAGCCGGTTACGGAGAAGGGGCATCGATCGCATTCCTTCCTTACAAGAACTGGAACTCCACGGGGTATTCCAAGGAAGATCTCACAGCTACCCTCATCCACGAGTTGGCGGGACACGGAATCGGCAAGCTTGATGATGAATATTCCTATTCGTCCCTTGGCAGGATTCCTCAGGATGAAATCGACTACATAAAGGGAAATCAGGAGAAATACGGTTGGTACCGGAACACTGACTTCACGTCCAATCCGGACAATGTCAAATGGAGCGCTTTCCTCAAGGACAGCCGCTACAAGGACGAGAACCTTGGTGTGTTCGAAGGAGCAAGCGTCTATGAATTGGGTGCGTACAGACCGAGTGAGAACAGTATGATGAGGTATCAGAGCATCTCCGAGCGGTTTAACGCTCCGTCACGCCAGGCAATCTGGATCCGCGTGATGAGACTCTCCGAGGGCTCGTCCTGGACGCCGGACTACGAGTCGTTCGTCAAATGGGATCAGGCTCACAAGGCAAGCAAGTCTGTCACCAGGGCCGCATTGCAGCAAGACCGTGAGCGTACATCCTCCACGCCTCCTATCTTCGTGAACAAGACCTGGGAGCAGATTCTGAGATAGCGCGAAGGAAAGGTCATGGCGGTCTATGCGCTTCGCACGCCCTTTATGAATCCCACTGGCTCTGGTCCCACCTCGG
>DBKH01000076.1:19206-47307 GCA_002297815.1 Bacteroidales bacterium UBA755
TAGCCTAACCATTAGATAACACACGCCCCTGAATGCCCTGCCGGAGCCAACCGGAGACATTCAGGGGCATATTCATTGATTTATAAATAGTGACCATAATCGAATTGATCGCTTGTAATTTCGGTAAAACACTTTTTATAAAAAGCAATTATCGGGACAAAATGCTTTTTACAAAAAGCATTTTGTTATATTTGCAAGAAATATAGGAATATATGGAGACTCTTTTCGCCAAACATGACAAATACCTACTCAGAACACCAATGAAGATCATCCGTTCAATGATGCAGCGGATTAACTGGGATTCAAGACTAATCTCAATAAAAGGGCCTAAGGGTGTTGGAAAATCGACACTGATGAAGCAACATATAAAACTGAATTACAAAGATGGCTCTAGAGAAGCTCTGTACTGCTCGATGGATTCGATGTATTTTTCAACCCATTCGCTGCTTGACCTTGCAGACACCTTTGTAAAATATGGCGGTAAGCGGCTGTATGTCGATGAGGTCCATAAATATCCGTTTTGGAGCAGGGAAATCAAGGAAATCTATGACCTTTATCCTGAACTGAAAGTCGTGATCAGCGGTTCATCGCTTCTCAAGATTCAGAGCGGGGACTCCGATCTATCTAGAAGGTGCGTGCCTTACGAGATGCCAGGGTTGTCGTTCCGAGAGTTTCTGAAGTTCGATAGTGGCATTGACATTCCGGTTTCAACTTTGGAGTCAATCCTTAATGACTCATGGAGAGTCTGCGATGAAGTCTGCCGGATGTGCCGTCCCCTTGAAAAATTCACAGAGTACCTTAAACATGGGTACTACCCATTCTATTACGAAAACCCTGCTGATTATGCAACATTGGTGGAAAATGTAGCGAATTATATCATCGATTCCGAACTGACGCAAGAAAGGAATGTCGATGTCGCCAACACAAGGAAGATCAAGGCTTTGCTGTACGTGTTGGCCAACAACCTCCCTTTTCAGGTGAGTATTGCCAGCCTTTCAAAAAGCATTGGGTTGGAGAGGAATACCGTGTTGGCCTATCTGAAGTATCTCGATGAGGCCAAACTGATTAAACTTCTGTATTCGGATATTCTTTCCGTGAAGAAAATGCAGAAACCTGACAAAATATTTCTTGACAATTCAAACTTACAGTATGTGCTTTCTTCAGACATCAAGATAGGTACTGTCAGAGAAACGTTCGCCATAAACCAGCTTTCAACAATGCACATTGTGGAATACGGCAAGGACTCAGGTGATTTCAAAATCGATGGGAAATTCACAATTGAAGTGGGTGGCGAAGGGAAAACATTCTCACAGATAACCGGAATCCAGGACTCGTATGTAGCGGCTGACGGAATCGAGTATCCGATCGGAGCGAAAATCCCTTTGTGGTCATTAGGTCTGATGTATTGACCGTGGCAGTTAAAGATCTGACAATGAATAAGAAAAGGTGGTGTTCCTATGCTGAGATTCACACTGAAACACCACCTTATTTAATTGATGACTAGCTTGTTATCTGCCACGGCATACTATACGGCATGCCGTGGCAGACAGGGAAACGTCCGGCTAGATCGACAGCACAGCGAGGACGTTGATGAGTTCCTTGTCGATTGGTTTGTCGAGCTTGATGGCTTTGCCAATCGGGACATAGACGATCTCGTTGTTGGAGATGCCGACCATGATGTTGCGCTGGCCTTCTTGAAGGGCCTCGATGCTGGCGTAGCCGAGACGGCTGGCAAGGATTCTGTCGTAGGCTGAAGGGCAACCGCCACGCTGGAGATGGCCGAGGATTGTGACACGGACGTCATATTCAGGATATTCCTGCCTGACTCTTTCAGCGTAGTGCATCGCTCCCCCGTCTTTCGGGCTTTCAGAGACGATCACTATAGAGCTATTCTTGCTCTTGCGGCAGCCGTGGCTGATGAATTTCTCAAGTTGGTCTATGTCAGTCTGATCCTCAGGGATGATGGCAGCCTCGGCACCGGCAGCGATGGCGGAGTTCTGGGCAAGGAAACCAGCGTCACGGCCCATCACCTCGACAAAGAATATTCTATCATGAGATGTCGCTGTATCCCTAATTTTATCCACACACTCAACTATAGTGTTAAGAGCCGTGTCGTAGCCGATTGTGGAATCCGTTCCGTAGAGGTCGTTGTCAATGGTGCCCGGAAGCCCGACAACCGGAATGTCATATTCATGAGCAAACTCCTGCGCACCTGCCAATGAACCATTACCACCAATGATGATCAACGCATCTACCCCGAACTTGACAACATTGTCATAGGCCTTTTTCCGGCCCTCGACAGTCATAAATTCCTCGCTGCGGGCCGTTTTGAGTATTGTGCCTCCTCTTTGGATCACGTTGCTGACACTTTCGGTGGTAAGTTCCTTGAAATCACCGTTGATCAGGCCTTCAAAGCCTCGGTAAATTCCCATGACTTTCCATCCGTTGTAGATTGCGGAGCGGGTCACGGCCCTGATGGCCGCGTTCATTCCCGGTGCGTCACCTCCGGATGTTAGGACACCTATTGTTTTTATCTCTTTCATAATACACTACTACTATTAACTTATTAATCCTTTATTCTGTCCCACAAAAATAGTAATTTTGCAGACAATTTGTACTTTCCCACAAGGAAAATGCCAAGCGGAACAAAAGTCAGAGAATATCGACGATATGACAATTGGAACTATAGATCTCGGTGATAAGCCCGTGCTTCTGGCCCCGATGGAGGACGTCACAGACGCTTCTTTCAGAGGAATATGCAAGGAGCAGGGGGCGGACATGACCTACACGGAGTTCATCCCAGCGGAAGGGCTGATTCGGGATGCGAAAAAGGCCTACGCCAAACTCAAGACCACCGATGCTGAGGCTCCGATAGGCATACAGATCTATGGGAGCGATCCGGAAGCGATGGTTGAGGCCGCAAGAATGGCCGACCATGCGGACGAGATTGTCGGCGGGCACGGATGCGACGTGATTGACATCAATTTCGGCTGTCCAGTGAGCAAAATCGCTGGGCGCGGGGCCGGTTCCGGGATGATGAAGGACCCTGACAAGATGGTGATGATCACAAAACGCATCGTTGAAGCTGTCCGAAAGCCAGTCACAGTCAAGACCCGCCTTGGCTGGGACGAAAACAGCAAGATCATCGTGGAACTGGCAGAAAGGCTTCAGGACACTGGCATCAAGGCCCTCACCATCCACGGAAGAACTCGCTGCCAGATGTACAAAGGCGAGGCCGACTGGACTCTGATCGGAGAGGTCAAGCGGAACCCGAGGATGAATATTCCTATAATAGGCAACGGCGACATCAACTCCGCGCGGAAGGCGAAAGAGGCATTCGACCGCTATGGGGTGGACGGGATCATGGTCGCGAGGGCATCCTTCGGACATCCTTGGATATTCAAGGAAATCAAGCACTTCCTTGCCACGGGGGAGGAACTGCCGCCACTTGGGGTGAAGGATCGGGTCGAGCTGGCGAAAAGGCAGATGCAGCTCTCGCTGGACCTCAAAGGTGTGCCGACTGGGGTTTATGAGATGCGCCGCCACCTCTCCTGCTACTTCAAAGGACTGCCCGACTTCAAGGAGACCAGGATGCGGCTTGTGACGGAGAATGATCCAGTGGAAGTGTTCAGGATTCTTGAATATATTGCCGAAAAATGGGGTGACTCTGAAATTTCAGAGGCGAACAGCGTCTATGGCTTATGATTTTTTGTATATTTGCAGTCTATGCTTGACAAGATCCTTCTTGCACCATACTATCTGACGCTGAAGCTGAGGCACGCGTGCTACGACCACGGCCTCTTCAAGGTTGGCACATGCGAGGTGCCGACCATCTGCGTTGGTAACATCACTGCGGGCGGAACAGGCAAAACCCCTCACACAGAGATGATTCTGCGCACTCTGCTGCGGAGCGATGATTGGGCATACCGCAACCTCGCGGTTCTGTCAAGGGGACACAAACGCAACAGCAGCGGCTTCCAACTTGTTGAAAAAGACGGGAAGGTCAAGGAGTATGGTGATGAACCTCTACAAATTAAGAGGAAGTTCCCAAGCGTCACGGTCGCTGTTGACAGGCAAAGGATCAAAGGCTGCGACATTCTCTGCCATCCGGAGAAACTCAAAACGGAGAGGCGAGCGCGGAAATGCGCTGACGCATCGATTCCTCCGTCAGACTTAATCGTGCTGGATGACGCGTTCCAATACAGAACGCTCAGGGCCTATTTCAACATCGTTCTCGTTGATTACAACCGCCCTACGTACAAGGATCAACTTCTTCCGTTCGGAAGACTGCGCGACCTGCCGCAAAGGCTTCACTACGCTGACATCATCATTGTGTCCAAGTGTCCGGCCTACCTGGAGGACAGCCAGAAAATCGAATGGGCACAATCGTTCGGTCTAAAGGACTACGACCTTAAGACTTGCACAGGTACAGACAAAAAGGGATCTGTCAAGACTCTTCTGTTCACGACAATCTGGTACAATTCGCTCCAGCCGATTTTCGAGGAAGGAGACCGGAGGTACGCGTACTCGCAGAAACTGATTCTATTTTCGGGAATAGCCAAGGACACTCCTTTAAGGATGTACCTCAGCGATGAGCACAAGATCGTGAAGCGGTTCTGCTTCATGGATCACCATAACTACAACCGCTTCGACATCAAGAAGATAATGAATGCCGTGAAGGAGCACCCGACAGCTGTCGTGGCGACTACCGAGAAGGACTGCCAGAGGATTCTGGATTTCAAGAGGATTCCGGAGCAGCTGAAGATCAGGCTGTTTCAGGTGCCGATCGAGGTCGGATTCTTGTCAGAACACGAAAAAGCGGTCTTCGAGGAGACTCTGATGACCGCTTTGCGTAATTTCACTCCGGAGTATTAACCTTGTTCACGGCCACTTCGGCAAGCTCAGTGACCGGTGGGAATAGGTCACTGAATCCGCGGTCGCTGAGCTTGTCGAAGCGAGATTACTATTTCACAATCCCCAGTTTTTCCAACAGGGCTTCAGGCTCAGGGTCGTGCCCGCGGAATCTGCGGTAAAGCACGCCCTCATCCTCGCTGCACCCCTTTGAAAGGATGTTGTCGCGGAAGGAGTGCGAAACCTCGGTGTTGAATATCCCTTTCTCCTTGAACAGACTGAAAGCGTCGGCCTCCAACACCTCGGACCATTTGTAGGAATAGTAGCCAGCACTGTAGCCACCTGAGAATATGTGACTGAACGAAGTCGAGATACAGGCCTGCGGGATGGACGGGATCACATTGGAACTCTTCAATGCCTCCTTCTCAAAGGCTATCGTGCCAAGTTCCGGCATAGTTTTCAGCGTGTGCCATGCCATGTCCAGAATCCCGAACTGAAGTTGACGCACCTGAGCATAGGCCGCATGGTAATTCTTGGCAGCGACAATCTTGCCCACAAGGGTGTCCGGAAGCGCCTCCCCAGTCTCGAAATGACGCGCGAAAGTGTCGAGGAACTCCGGCTCGAACGCCCAGTTCTCCATAATCTGCGACGGCAGTTCCACGAAGTCGCGGGAAACATTCGTACCAGTAAGTGATGAATATCTTCCCTCAGCGAGAATGCCGTGCAGACTGTGCCCGAATTCGTGAAGCAGGGTTGTCAACTCGTCATGGGTCAGAAGCGAAGGCTTGTCTCCAGTCGGTTTGGTGAAGTTGGTGACAAGGCTGATGAACGGACGTTTCTCCACCCCGTTCACGATGCTCTGGCCACGGAACTCGGTCATCCAAGCCCCTCCTCTCTTGCTGGCGCGAGGGAAGAAGTCAGCGTAGAACAGAGCCATGTGCCTTCCAGAAGCGTCCTTAACGTCATAGACCTTAACATCAGGATGATAGACAGGGATGTCCTTCCTCTCCTCGAAAGTCAGGCCATAGAGTTTCCCGGCTAGACCGAAAGCCGCGTCTATGCAGTTCTCCAGACGGAAATACGGCTTGAGCTGCTCATCGTTGATGGAGTAGCGGGCATCCATCAGTTTCTCTGACCAGAAACCAAAGTCCCAAGGCTGGATCTCGGTGTCCTCGAAACCGTTGGAGCGGGCATATTCATAAAGTTCCTTGACCTCGGCCTTGGCGGCAGGAAGCGATGGAACCAAGAGCTTCTCGATGAACTCATTGACTGTCTGAGGGTTTTTGGCCATCCTTTCCTCAAGGGCGTAGTCCGCATAGGTCTCGTAGCCGAGGATATTCGCAATCTTCAGGCGCAACTCAGCGATCTGGCGGCAAAGGTCAATGTTGCTGTTCTCTCCTTCCGTGGCCCTTGTGTTGTAGGCCATCCACATCTTCTGACGAAGGTCGCGGTGGGTGCTGTACTTCATGAACGCCCCGTAGCTTGGCGCTGAAAGGTCAAATGCCCAGCCTTCCATCTCCTTGGACTTGGCGGTCTCCAAGGCGGCCTCTCGGACAAAGTCCGGAAGACCCTCAAGATCAGCTTCTTCAGCAATGTTCATTGTGAAGGCATTCGTGGCCGCAAGCACATTCTTGCCGTACTGGAGGGTCAAAAGGGAGAGTTGCTCGCTGAGTTTGCTGTAGGTCTCCTTGTCCTCGGCACCGAGGTTGGCTCCGCCACGGACAAACGACTTCCATGTCTTCTCCAGAAGCCTCGCCTGATCCGGTTCCAGTCCTTCCGCGCTTTCGTGCACAGCCTTGACACGAGCGAAAAGCGGCTCGTTCAGCGAGACGTACATTGAATATTCAGTCATCATTGGGGAGACTTTCTCAGCCACCGCCTGCATCTCCTCGTTCGTGTCGGCCTCCATCAGGTTGTAGAATATGCTAGCGACATCGTTCAGGCGGCCTCCGGCCTCGTCAAGCGCAGCAACCGTGTTCTCGAAAGTAGGTGAGTCCGGATTGTTCACGATGGCATCGATCTCGGCCTTGGCCTCGGTGATGGCCTGCTCGAAGGCAGGCAGATAGTGCTCAGTCTTGATCTTGTCGAACTGAGGCGCGCCATACGGCAGCGTAGAGTCTGTAAGCAATGGGTTCATGGTGTTGTCACAAGCTGAAAGCAGGCATAGGGCCGCTCCCGCGACTGCAAGGGTTCGTTTGTTCATAATTAATATTTCTTGACACAATACACAACAGCGATAAAGTCAGCGGCAAAAGGAATTGCACTAAACAACCTTCCATCCATCGATGCGACGGGCGGAGGTGGAGAAGTTGACTCCAATTTTGAATATCTTCCTGTGGTCATCGGTAAACGGGCGGGCGTAGCCTTTCTCCTCGATCTGGGCGAGGGCTTCGTCTGGGGTAGAGTCGGTCTTGATCTCGATGACATAGACGTAGTCCTTGGTCTTGATGAGGATGTCGATGCGACCGTTGGAGGTCGTGCGCTCCGTCTCGACATATTCCCCCATAAGCTCGATGATGATGTACATCGCGTACTGGAAGTCCTTTTCGCAGTCGGCCTGAATCTGGTAGTTGGTTCTGGCGAAGAGGGCGTCCAGGCGGGTCATGAAGCTTTCTGGGTTGCCACTGCGGATGTCTCTGGTCATGCGCGAGATGAGCATCATCGGGGTTTCTGATCCGACCGGGGTGTAATACCGCATCAGATAGTTTAGGAAACCATGCTTGACCTCCCTGTTCGGGAAGCCCAGACGATACATCTGGAAATCCTCGTCGTAACCCTTGATGGTGAGGTAGCCGCTTTGATAGAGCAGAGGGACGGGGTTCAAAAACACAGTGTCCAGGTCCGTAAGAAGCGAGGAGTCGGCCTCCTGCTCAGACAGGCTCGTTATGTCGTACGAGGTGCTCTTCATCACCTTGACTAGGAACGACGGGGTCCCCGTTTCGAACCAATACTCCCGGAACTCCTTTACTTTGAATGTATTGAGCAGGCTGAACGGATTATAGACTCCAATAGCTTTCTGGTGAAAATGATAGCCATCGTACATCTGTGCCAGCTTTTTTCTGCATTCCTCCTCAGTAAGTTCGTTAGCCTCAGCGAGTTCCTTGACGCTCTCGGTGAAATAGGCCTTAAGGTCAGTCTCCGAAACTCCGCAGATGTCGGAATATTCCTTGTCTAGCGAGATGTCCGTCAGATTGTTCAGGTCGCTGAACACGCTCATCTTGCCAATCTTCGTGACTCCGGTGAGGAAGCCAAAACGGATGTAACCATCCTTGCCTTTCATCACACCGTAGAAGCCGCGGAGCGTCTCGCGCATCTTGTCTTGAAGCTCCGGACGGTCAAGATTGTCAATGACTGGTTTGTCATATTCATCAATCAGGATGACAACTTGGTGACCGGTCTTCCCGTATGCGGCATCAATGATGTCCTTAAACCTGGCTGGATATGAGTCAAAACGTTGGGTGACGCCAAATTTGGCCTCCATGTTGGCTAAATGCTGTGACAGAGTGACATCCAATGCGGACTCGTCATTGTACGACTCTCCGCTTAGATCGAAGTGCAGCACCGGGTACTCTACCCATTCCTTCTCCAGCGATGCGATGGCCAGCCCCTCGAACAGTTCCTTTTTCCCCTGAAAGTACGCCTCCATAGTTGACACCAGCAGACTCTTGCCGAACCGCCTAGGACGGCTCAGGAAGTAATACTGACCGGTCTGTGCAATCTTGTAAATGAGATCAGTCTTGTCAACATAGACGAACCCACCTTGACGGATTTTTTCAAAACTCTGTATTCCAATCGGGTATAGCATACGACTGTCCTTTAGTTCATTCCCTGCAAAGATAAGAAAACTTTTCGTAAGCATCCGACAAAGCACAAAGCATGACTGTTATTTGTCTCCGCGTGATATAACTTTGTCGAAAAAAATCAAGGTTATATGCTTACCCACCGGTCGCTGATACTGTCGATACCGGCTGTTTACAACCCACAGGCACGGGAGGATGCTTGTGGGTGGGTTGAGAGGCCGATTCGTGTGTCTGACCCTATTCCACAACAAGGGGGTCATCCACAACGACCTGCCTCTGACAGCTGTCAGTAGCACATCACTGTGTCCGTGGTTTGAAAGTAAGCACAAGTTCGGATGCTTACGTTGCAATTATAGACGCTATCGCAATGATTCTTCCTGACTTTGGCAATCACCTTTTGAGATGTTCCTGTGGCGGTCACAACCACCTCATCAAGTCCCAAGGCATCGGTTTCCAGCGTGAAGTTATCACAGAATTCTGCCCGATAGGTAGTACGATGGCTTCTTCCATGCCGAAGAACGTGATTTTCAAAGTTGTCCCTTTATGGACTTTCAAGGAATACTTTCTTGATATACAAAATCTGTCAGAACCGATAGCCGAGGCCAAAGCTGATGGAATTGCCAAGAATGTCGCTTGCAGTCAGATAAGCCACGTCCAAACTGACACCCAGGAAACGGACGCCAAGCCCAAGTGAAGCGTATGTCGGAACCGCTTTTTCCTTGTCGCCATAATGGAAACCACCTCTGGCGAAAAGCATGCTTTTGTAGGAATATTCCACACCTAATCCAGCCATGAAGCCGCCTTTGAATAATACATCAGCCTCTACGGACGGGGTTACGGTCGAGGCCTTTGGATCCCCGATCCGGTAAGAACCCCCGACACGGGCAAGCATCGGTTGATCGTAGTCATCTCCACCGTAATTGACCTTTCCGCCAATATTGTTGACAGAAAATCCCACGCTCAAAGCATCTTTCTTAAAGAACAACGCAGCATCCGCACCTAAGACACTGGCAGCGGCATCCTCACCAAGGGACGATTTGACCATACGGCCAGTCACACCGACAGAAAGGAAGTTTGTAATTGAACATGCCGCACCCAAGGCGATTGCAGTCTCCCCTGGAGTGAACGAATCCTTGACAGATCCACTCTCCGACACAATGTCATACGATGGCTGCCGGAAGTCTTTGTACTGAAGTCCGAAAGCTAATCTTTCGCCCAAACGGTACGTGGCGCCAACACTGATGACTTTGTCCTTGGCATAGTTAGGCTGCCAAAGGCCAAATGACGCCCCGGACGCAAACCTGTCCTCGCCAAGAGACATAGACGCAACATTCCCTTCCAATGAGAATGCGCCAGACACTTTTCCTACCGAGGTCGTCGCCATGCCAAGGGTCGAGGCATCAGAACCGACCAGAAGTGAAGGCAACGTCTGGGCGGAAGCGTGACCTACGAATATAGCTGCTGCGAGCAGTAATGTATAAATCTTATTCATGCCTTTCAATCATTAAAGTTTCACTATACTTGACTTATACTCCTTCCCATCCAATGTGACAATCACAGTGTACTGTCCAGCCACAGCATCAGCCATATTCACCGTCAATGGGGTAAATGGAGAACCAGCCCCCAGAGACTCGTCAAGATAAGTCGAACCGGAAGCCGAGACTATCTTGACTTTCACCACCACGGCGTTCAGGCCCAGCTGGATGTTCAGTTTGTCCTTCACTGGATTTGGATATAGAGAAACCTCCTTGGATCCATCCATAATCATGACAAGAAACGTCTGTGAGACAGACTCGTTCCTGACATCCGTTCCAGTGATGGTGATCTCGGATCTTCCATAGTTCATCGGTGTGAGCAGGAACTTCCCCTTTGAATATGTCATATTGGCCACAGTCGGATTGCTGAAGGAGAATGTGTATGTCAAGTCCTCTCCATCCTCATCATTGAAATATTCGGAGGCAAGATATTCTTGTGTCACAGCCGCTTTTGAGGTGAACAGCATATTCTCGAACGCCTTCACCACGACAGGGGCATGGTTTTCCTGAATCGTGTAGTCAACCTTGGCGACGGTGGCCATGCCATAGATGTCCGTCACTGTCAGCTTCGCTGAGTACGTCCCGGCATGGGCATTGGCTCCCGTGATTCTGATTTTCGGTTCGGGACGTGTCAAGGTGTCCAGCACGGCTGCTTCCGAGCCAGGATCGAGCTCGAGGCTATAGAAATGCCCGTCAGGCTCCGTTACAGCAAAGTCAGCCACAGCGCTTTCATGAGCTTTGATTGAGAATGAGACTGGTGTCTTTGCAGTGATGACAGGAGCGCTGTTGCCTCCGGTAGTCACGCACACCCTCTTTGTCAGTCCTGAACGGTTTCCCGCAAGGTCGCATGCGACAGCCGCAACATAATATTCAGTGTTGAACTCCAATCCTGTGACAGTTCCGGAAAGGACTTCACCCACCTCCTGATCCTCAGTATAGAACATTCCGTACATCGCTTTGTCCGCTGATGTGAAATCCGATGTGGAATAGTAGATATAAATTGAATTAGGCTTTCCGTCATCAGGGTCAGACGGAACAGTCACCTTGAACCTGATGTTGTTGGACTGGGTGTCCGCACTCAGGTCAGCAGGAGTGTTCGGAGCTTTTCCCCCACTTCCGGCAATGGCTTTATAGGCGTTCACAAGTCCCTTGCCAAGGTAGTAGTTCGGGTTCTGGGCAGAAATGTCCGAAGTGTTGCCCTCAAGACGTTTTCTTAGTGCGGTCGGTGTGTAGCCGTCGCCACCGTACCGCGCAAGGACCAAGGCGGTGACACCGGACACATGAGGACATGCCATCGAGGTTCCCTGCATCTTGCCGTACTTGTTTCCCGGCAAGGTGCTCAAGACCATATTCCCTTTCTTGGCATCGCCACCAGGTGCAGTGATGTCGCACCATGAGCCATAATTTGTGTAATAAGCTCTCTTGTAGTCAGCCCCGACGGCAGAAACATTCACAACAGCTTCGTAATCAGTGCTGGAGACATTCTTGTTGTCATTACCCGCAGCAAAGATGACGATACCGCCTTTCATCGGACCTGTCTGATTGCCGTTCTTGTCCACACCGGCATATTTGATGAAATAATCCACAGCCGATTTCAAGGAGGCAGGTGTCGTGGTCAAGTCATCATACCCCCAGCTGTTTTGAGAGATTACCGCACCATGGTCAGCACTCCATTTGATCGCTTCCGGGCCAGATCCCTGCTTGTCACCGTCAAATATCTGGCAGGACATCAACTTGGCACCCTTTATCTGCCGCTTGGAGTCGCCCCCGGCGACGCCACAGACTCCGACACCGTTGTTGTTCACCGCTGCGATCGTACCAGCGACATGCGTTCCGTGATCCTCTGGATGAATGTTGAATGTACTTTCCGCGAAGTTGTAGCCATAGACATTGTCTCCGGATTTCTCCGGATTATGCCACATGTTGTCTTTTAGGTCCTCATGATTGTAGTCGATTCCCCCATCGACCACTCCGATAACGATGTCTCCTTTATATTTCGCATAAGTGGAATAATTCTTCCATACCGGAAGGACATTGATGTCGCATCCACTGACCGATGACGATGCCGAACCGTTGTTGTAGTAATGCCACTGCTGCTCAAGCATCGGGTCGTCAAACGTCCCTGCAGAGGTCGCCCTGACACTTGCTTCGTAGGAAAGCACCTCTGGATCTCCTACGATGAAGATCTTCGGACAATATTCGACCACATCCACACCAGGGATCTCCAGTTCGGAGGAAGCCCTGGTCATGACCTTCGTCTCATCATAGCTCAGCACATACCAAAGGTGTAGGCCCTCGGCTCTCGTTCTGGCCTCGAACTCACCCGCATCCGGGAAAAGACGTCTCATCCTGATGATTCCAAGATTATTAAAGGATCTGACATCAGGCAATTTCACATATCCATTCTTGTCAGTGGCCTTCTCCAGCGTCTCCGCCAGCCCGTCATCCACCTTGATGTTCATTTCCTTGAGCAGACTTTCTTCCGGGAGATTTTCCCCGAAGACCTCTTTGACTTGAGGAGAATCAATGGTCTCCTCATCCATAACAGCCTCTCCGACATCACAGGAGAAGGCTGAGATCAAAACGCCCAGTGCGAGCGGAATGTATGGCAATACTCTCATTTCAGGACGGGATTAATAATTGTTCAGAAAATCAACGACCATGAGCAGACTCTGCGGGTCGCTCCACTTGACCTTGTGTGACTTGAGGAAGGATTTGTAATCCACTTCGATATTTGCCGGCAAGGATGCGGAGACATCTTTTTTGTTGGCTTTTACCTTGAATTTAGGCGTGATCAGGTAGTATGTTGTCCTTACTCTCAATTCCATTCCATGGTCCTTCTCGTTGAGAATGTTCATATAGTTTTGGTTCACCTGTGCATCTGTTTGAAGCGAGGTAAGTTTCATGGTCGAGGACGATGTTGAAGACGTGCCATAGGCACCTTTGGCCTCACGGGCCGCCTCGAAATCCCCGATGATCTCAGCCGCCACGCAACCGTTGTCGTTCTTGGCGACGACTTTCATCATGCGACCGAAGACAGGAATGAATATGTCGTTCCCGATCTCCACTGCCTTGACATCGTCAAGGAACGCCTCCTTGATTATCCCGTTGTCAATGTAGTGAAGTTTGTCGGCACGGAGATGGATGTTCATCTCCTTCTCCTCTTTGTTTCCGGTCTCCATCACAACCGTCCCGCCTGTGAAGCGAGGATAGAGATAAGGATATGTGGTGGTCGGCTTCTGCGCTCCGGCCATCATGAATGCACCGATCGCCAGAACAACTGTCAAAATAAGTTTTCTCATGTCAAAAATCAATTATTATGGCTGAATATCATTTTAAGGCGAAAAGGGGGCCGCGCCAGCGGCTCCCTTTTCTATCGATTATTCTCCGAAACTACTTGCGAGTCGCTTTGAATTTAGCGAGCAAAAGTTTGTTTCCTTCAGCATCGACATAGTACCCGGTAGCTGATCCGTCCGCCACGCTCGCGGCCCCAATGTAATTAGATGATGTGATCTCTCCTGGCGTTGACATGCTGAACACTGCGACCCCAGCATTGTAGAAGGCAGTGCAGACACCGGATTTCTCATCACCGGCAAAAATGTCGTACTCCTTCACAGTCAGCGTCCCAGAATGAACATTGAATGTTCCGTAAAGTTTGCCTTCAATGCCAAGATAATTGGTAACCACCACATTGCCATATTCCTCATTGTCCGATTTCTGGATCACGAATGGATAGGCAGGAGATGCGGCTCCAGTAAACGCATTGAGCGATGAAACTTCGTATGCACCCGCTATATCGTCTATAGTAAAGCCATAAGAACAGAAATACTTGTCCTCTACCGTGAACTCATTGTTCGAATTTCCAAAAAGATCCTCGAAGGAGCCTTCCGCGATGGTGAATGACAGGGATGTGCCGTAATCAGGAGCCTCGTTCAGTTTGAAGCCGACAGTAGTCTCATTGAGAACTCCGAAAGTGGCCGCGTCGTAGGTGACGGTTCTGTCGTTGCCGTCGACAACCTTCACCTTGATGTTGGCGTCCTTTGTGGCGCCGGCAAGCGCATAGTCGCTCTTGCTGTAAGCCTTCGGTACAAGCTTGGTCCAGTCGCTGAAGTAAACCACATTGTCAGCTGGCCAGGTCTCGTCAAGGGTAAAGTCAAAACTTACGTTATCGTAAGCCCCACCAATTCCTCTTGTCACCTTTCCGGTTCCGTCAACGACGCTGTTGCTGTAGGCCGCACATGGCGTACCGACTCCATTGACCACAACGCCGGCGGTATATGTAAGAGTAACGATGGCCCCCGGGATAGCCTCCTCCCTTGGAAGGCTTACAATAAGATTCTTGCCATTCGTTGACAGGGATGCCGTAGGCACCTTATAGTTCTTGTACTCAACAAGCACCTTGTTCTCCTTGTCGTACTCACCATTGACAGCATAGACGTGGGCTGTCACCTCACCATTGCCCAAAGTGACAGGATCGTTGTAAGTAATTGTGTACACCAACGTAGTGTCTGAAGCGCTGACGGCAAGGTTGGAGAGCCCCGGAGCGGTGCTGTCTGTGGTCGTCACAGACGAAGTGACAACTTCGGTGAGGACACCCATCGGGCTGGCCGCCACAGCATAGACTGTGTAGGCCGCGTTCGGAGTAAGATCACTTACACCGAACTCGACTGAAGACTCTTTCGAAAAGTCGATCACTCCTGATTCAAGAGCGGTGTAAGAGCCCTTGAGGAGTTTCTCAGCATCCAAAGTCTGCTCACCTCCGGCAAGCACAGCGTAGGAATAGAACCCTGTCCCGATCTTTCCAGTGATGGTTACATGGATGGAGTCATCGGCAACCACCTGCGCCGTAATTTCCGGTGCAGTGGTTGAGTCGTAATTAATCTGGCCATCCTCTTCGAATTTCACGCAGCTGACGAGTGTCGCTGAAGCTGCAAGAAGTATGACTAATATCTTTTTCATATACAATTCTATTACTAGTTTTTAACCGCCTTGATGCCCGGCTTGACGATGTTGAGGTTACCAGCGTCCTCAATCCATGCCCAAATACCCCATTCAGTTCCGAAATCAAGTGTTACCTTACCACTTTCATTGATAATCTTGACATCAACAGAGCCACTGTCATAGCTACTATTGCCATCAAAGCCCAATAGGGTCACAGGCTTGCCATTCGAGTACTTGTACACGGTTTCCTGTCCGAATGGAATATTAAGGATTGTGTGATCCTCGTTGATTGTACCATAATAACGGGTCTTCTCGTTAGCCCAACCGTCAACCTGGAAGAGATTGTCAATCCAAACCATGTGATCGTCATCTTCATCCTTGTAGAATGTCATTGTCCATGTGACAGGTCCATCCCAATAGTTGTCTCCTGTTGCGGTGTAGCTTCCAAGCATGAAGCTGAGAGGGTGGTCGATGTCATTGATGGTCACAGTACATGATCCTTCTGATCCTGCAGGGACGGAATCAGTTCCGACAAGGTTGATGGAGAACTTAAGGTCACCGGTGTAAACACCATCATAGATCGTCTTGATTTCAATGAACTGTGTGCGGTTCTCAGCGTTGAAGGAAAGGACTCCGGAAGATGTCAGGACCTCGAAGTTCACGCCTTCCTTGGCTCCTTTCGTCTCGGGAGAGACAACCTCGAACTTGATGGTCTCCTCAAGCCCCTTGACAGAAGCAAGGGTCACAGGAATCTTGCAGACAGCTCCACCGGTGGAGTAATCCTCTGACAAGGAAACTGATGTTTTGTCGAACGCCACGAACGCATCCTTGTCATCGAACTTGGAAGGATCGTTGCTTTCGCACGAGATCAGGGCTGTAGCCGCGACCAGTGCCAATCCAATATATTTTAAAGTATTTCTCATAAACCAAAACATTATTTAGAAGTTGAATATCCAGGATTCGGAACAAGGTTCTCATTGATGTCGAGTTCTCTCTTCGGAATAGGAAGGGCCCAACGGTAGCTTGGGAACTCAACATTGAGGTTCATCGTGCAAAGAGGGTATTCCGACTCGGTACGGGTCACAGACTTGCCCCAGCGGGCGAGATCATAGATGTAGTGGCCTTCCCATGCAAGTTCTTTGCGACGCTCTGTCTCGATGTCAATCTGACCTGCTGAAGTGTAAGCGGAAGCTCCACGAATACCAGCAATTGCATTGAGATCCTTCACTGCTGTGGTTCCTGGAATTGAAGCACCGTTCTTCAAGGCTTCAGCCCTGTTGAGGTACATTTCTGACAGACGAAGGATCACAACGTTGTTGCAGTCAGGGGAAGCGTTGTCTCCCTTACCCGCATACTTGGTTGTCCACCAGCATCCGGACTCTTCCTTTTCATCAGTCCTGTAAGTCTTCAGACGAACATCACCCTCTTCGTAAAGAGAAAGAAGCGAAGAAGCCACTTGAGGGTCACCGTAACCGGCAGGACTCGTCATCCATGAGATATCCTCCCAAGAGCCATAGGCAGAATTGGAACGTTTGCCATATATTTCGAAGATTACCTCACCGGTTCCGGCCTCGGCTGTCCAGACAGTAGGATACTCAGCGGCCGTCCACAGTTTGTACTTGCCGCTCTCAATCACCAATGTCGCATAATCAGCAGCCTTCTGCCATTCTCCCATGTAGAGATAAACCCTTGAGAGCAAGGCACGGATAGTGTTGATGTTGACGGTGGCGGCAGGATCGGCAGTGCCTTCGTGAACATAAGCCGGGTCAATGATGCTCTCGGCTTCTAGAAGATCCTTTACTACATTCTCGTAATTTGAGATGACAGTCTCTCTTGCAGGCTTGCCGGCAGGATCGGTGTGGTAAATGTAAGGGACACCAAGACTCTCCTTGTCGTTCTTCACAACATAGGTATAAGGCTGTCCGAAAGTGAGGACGTTCTCAAAGTGACTGAAAGCCCTGAGGAAAAGGCACTCGGCCTTGAGGTTGTTCAGATCCTGAGTGGTCACCTCGGAAGTCTCCTTTCCCTCAAGATTGTCGATCACGTTGTTAGCCATCGCCACGGTGTAGTAGCAGTAGGCCCACATAGCTGAAGTGTTGTCCTCCGTGTAGTTCCATGTGTAGGACTGGACGCAACGGCCAGAGTTCTTGTAAGAGGATTTCTTACCGTTGCCCGAACGCATTTCAGAGTCAAGAATCCAGTCGGCCCCGTACCAACCAGTGGAAGCAAGATAGTAGTAGGCACCGAATGTGGCGTTTTTAAGTCCATCATAAGTTGCCAAGGTCAACTCGGTACTCTGAGAAAGCTTAGGCTCCCTTGTGAGGAAATTCTTATCGCACCCTGTCACACAAAGAAGAGAGACGGCACCAATAATATATATAAGTGTTCTTTTCATAATTCACGTTCTTTTTAGAATGATAATTCAACACCACCGACAAATGTCTTGACCATTGAGTGGGCGGCACCAAGGCTGTAGCCCATAGGACCGATTTCCGGGTCAAGCGCCATCAGATTGTGGAATGTGTAAGGATTGAGCGCGCTCACGTAGACTCTTACACCCTTCATGCCGATAGTCTTCAAAGCGACCTCCGGGAGGCTGTAGGACAAGGTCACATCCTTGATTCGAAGGTAGCTGCCGTCCTGCAGGAATCTGGTAGAATAGCCGACGAAATAACGCCCAGGCTGTCCGGCAACCGGTTTAGGAGTCACACCTGTATCACCTGGTTTCTTCCAGTAGTTCAGAGCTGCGGTGGAGGTGTTTGTGGTCATGTCGTAACCGTCATCAATATAGGTGTTGGAGACGACAGCCTTGTTACCAGCGACAAACTCAAAGAAAGCGGAGAGGTTGAAGCCTTTCCATGAGAGGCTGGTGTTGAAACCACCCGTAGCCTTAGGTTCAGGAGATCCTTTGTAGACGTATCGTGCCTTGTTGACATCAGAAGTTAGCTTGCCATCCTCATCGTACCAGAGACCTGCGCCTGTTGATGGGTTGACACCGTACCAATCACGAAGGTAGAATGTGTAAAGGCTTCTGCCCTTAACTATTCTTGCTGGGGTTCCACTGTTGCTCCCAGTACCGGCACGGTTGTCTGAAACAGAAAGGAACTCAGAGTCACCAAGGTCAAGCACTTTGGATCTATTGAACGCAATGTTGAAGCCAGCGGTCCAAAGCCAATCGCTGTTTCGGAAAAGGATTCCCTCAAGCTGAAGCTCGACACCACGGTTGCGGATGGAACCGATGTTCATGAAGTTGGACGCGAAGCCGGTCGTGTAAGGCACCTGCTTTGAAAGAAGCATGTCATCAGTCTTTCTCTGGTAAACGTCCACGCTACCGGTAAGTCTGTCATCAAAGAATCCGAAATCGAGACCTAAGTTCCAAGTCTTGTTCTTCTCCCATGAAAGCTCAGGGTTCGCAGGTCTTGAAGGAACCATTCCGACAAGATTGGCATAAGTGGCTGTGGAATAGATTCCGTAAGCCCGGTATGCGGAAATGTTGTTGTTACCGTTCACTCCATAGGAAGCACGGAGTTTGAGGGCACTGAGCCAGTGGTTTGAATTCCTCATGAAATTTTCCTTGGAGATGTTCCATGAACCACCCACTGACCAGAACACACCCCATCTGTTGTCTGATCCGAAAAGGGAGCTGCCGTCCGCGCGGAGGGAGGCCTGAAGATAGTACTTGTTCTGATAGTTGTAGTCAGCGACTCCGAAGAAAGAGAGCATTGACTCCTCGGAGAAGTTATAGAGAACCGCATCCTGAGCATCGGTGGATGTCGTAGGGTAAGGGATCAGAGGGTCAACGTTTGGAGATTTGCCACCGAGGTAGTCATAAGTGTCGGTCATAGCCTCCTGACCAAGAAGCAGACGGAGGGAATGGTCACCGAACTTGTCATCGTAGGTGATGGTGTTTGATGTCGTGTAACGAATGTCTTTTGTTCCGATCATCCAAAGGGTCGTGGATCCTTCATTGGTCTCAGGAGCCCAATACTGCTTGGAATCCTCGTAGAGGAACTCAATTCCGTTGGTTGTCTTGAATGACAATTGAGGAATTGGTTTCCACTCAAGGTAGAGTGAACCCTGAAGCCTGTAGTCCTTGTCATTGTAGATGTCGTACTCAGCGTTGGCGCGAGGGTTGGTGTTCGAGTTCTCAGGGATATCCACATTAAACGAACCGTCCTCATTCTTAAGCGGAGTCCAAGGCAGGATGCCCCACATCGCATACTGAGGGTTGGAATAGTAAAGGTTACCCATCTGTCCAGAGTTGGAATCCGAAAGGCTGGCGTTGATCCTGGCTCCGGTTGAGAGCTTAGACGTAAGCTTTACGTCAGCGTTCACACGGGCCGTGAAACGCTCATAGTCAACTCCGTAGAACACGCCCTTGTTCTTGTGGTAAGCGAGGGACGAGTAGTAGGAAGCCTTGTCGGTTCCACCGGTGGCGTTGACCTCATATTCCTGCATGCTGCCCATTCTGGTGAGTTCCTTGTACCAATTCGTGGTCCCATCCTTGAGCAAGGTATAAGGGAAGTAGTACTGGGACGTAGGATCGTCAGGGTTGTAGCCAGCGTTGATCGCGCAGACCCTTCTATATTCAAGAAGTTCCTCACCAGTGAGAGGGCGGAGGTTGTTGTCGTTGATCAGCTGCTGGGCACCGAACTTCGCCCTTGCGGTGAATTTCGCCTTACCGCTCTTACCGCTCTTTGTGGTCACGAGAATGACACCGTTGGCAGCGCGAGACCCATAGACAGAAGCCGCTGCCGCATCCTTGAGGACGGTGATCGATTCGATGTCGTTAGGGTTGAGGAAGGTTGATGACGAACCACCACCGACACCGACAGATGAAAGCTGGCGGTAATCGCTGGACATAACAGGAATGCCATCAACCACCCAAAGAGGCTCGTTGCCGGCATTGATAGAAGATGTACCGCGCACACGGATTGTGGAGGTGGAACCCGGCTGGCCGGAACCGGAGGTGATGGACACACCTGCCATCTTGCCGGAAAGCATCTTGTCAACTGATGTCGCTGGTGCCTGAGCGAGCTGCTCGTTCTTAACGGATGCCACCGAACCGGTGTTCGCTTCCCTGCGCACTGTTCCGTAAGCCACCACGATGACATCATCAAGAGTCTGGGTGTCAGGCTTAAGCGTGATATTCAAAAGAGTTCTGCCACTGACCGGCATCTCCGTAGGAAGGAAGCCGAGGCAGCTGACGGTCAATGTTCCGTTGGACGGAACGGAAAGATGATAGTTTCCAAGATCATCCGTCAAGGCGTAAGTGTTGGAGCTCCCTTTGAGCTGCACCGCAGCGCCCACAACGGGTTCACCGTTGGCCGCGTCCGTGACCGTACCGGACACCTTGATTGTCTGGGCCAATGCTGCACCTATGCTGATTAACAGGCACAGCGCGATTGTAAATAACTTTTTACCCATAAGCTTAAAACTTTTGTTAAACTTAACGTTTAGCAAAAGCAAGCATTGGGCAAAGAGGGCACTATAGGTTTATTCGGTCTTCCGATCAGATAACCTTCCATCCGTCAATGCGACGGGCGGAGGTGGAGAAGTTGACTCCAATTTTGAATATCTTCCTATGGTCATCAGTGAACGGGCGGGCGTAGCCTCGCTCCTCGATCTGGGCGAGGGCTTCGTCTGGGGTAGAGTCGGTCTTGATTTCGATGACATAGACGTAGCCCTTGGTTTTGATAAGGATGTCGATGCGACCGTTGGAGGTCGTGCGCTCTGTCTCGACATATTCCCCCATCAGCTCGATGATGATGTACATCGCGTACTGGAAGTCCTTTTCGCAATCGGCTTGAATCTGGTAGTTGGTTCTGGCGAAGAGGGCATCTAGGCGGGTCATGAAGGAATCGGGCTTGCCGGCTTCGACATCCATCGACATGAGGGAGATGAGGGTGTTGGTAGAGTCGCTCTGGACCGGAGCGTAGTAACCCAACAGGAAATTGAGGAAGCCGTCCTTCACCTCTAAGTTTGGGAATCCGAGGGTGTAGAGGTTGAAACGTGGGTCGAAGCCTTTGATGGTGAGGTAGCCGCTCTGGTATAGGAGAGGGACAGGGTTAAGGAATGCGGTGTTCACATCCGTTAGAAGCGATGAGCCCACGAGGTCGCTTGACAGGCGAGTTACATCGTAGGAGGTATTCCTCATTATCTTGACAAGGAACGAAGGGGTGCCAGTCTCGAACCAGTACTCCTTGAACTTAAGGCTGTCAAATGTGTTCAAGAGACTGAATGGATTATATATCCCGATTGAATCTTCGCAGAAATGATAGCCATCGTACATCAGGGCAAGTTTCTGCTGGCACTCTTCTTCGGAAAGGCCATTGGCATCAGCAAGTTCCCTAACACTATCTGAGAAATAGTCTTTGAGATCTGCCTCTGAAATTCCGCAGATGTCCGTGTAACGCGCGTCCATTGAGATGTCCTTCAGGTTGTTCAAGTCACTGAACACGCTCATCTTTCCGATCTTAGTAACTCCGGTGAGGAAGCCCAAACGGATGAAAGCATCCTTGCTTTTCATCACACCGTAGAAGCCACGGAGCGTCTCGCGCATCTTGTCCTGAAGCTCCGGACGGTCAAGATTGTCGATGACAGGCTTGTCATATTCATCAATCAAGATGACTACCTGACGGCCAGTCTTCCCGTATGCGGCATCAATGATGTCCTTAAATCTGGCAGAAAAGGAGTCAAAACGTTGGGTGACGCCAAATTTGGCCTCCATGTTGGCTAAATGCTGTGACAGAGTGACATTCAGTGCGGACTCGTCATTGTATGACTCTCCGCTCAGGTCGAAATGCAGCACCGGGTACTCCGTCCATTCCTTCTCCAACGAAGCGATGGCCAACCCCTCGAACAGTTCCTTTTTCCCCTGAAAGTACGCCTCCATAGTTGACACCAGCAGGCTCTTGCCGAACCGTCTCGGACGGCTCAGGAAGTAATACTGACCGGTTTGTGCAATCTTGTAGATGAGATCGGTTTTGTCAACATAGACGAATCCGCCTCGACGGATCTTCTCAAAGTTCTGTATTCCAATCGGGTAAAGCATACGGCTTGTCCTTTAGTTCATTCCCTGCAAAGATAAGAACTTTTTTGGAGACAACAGTAGTAACTTCGGAACGATGGATCTTGCGCTGGAATATTCCAGTAATCCGTGCATCAAGAATAATGAATAGAGGAGGACCGTTTGTCGATCCTCCCCTTGAAGTACAGCCGAAACTATTAGTGAATATTACTCTGCGGTCAGCCATGTTGCAAGGTCGCCAGATCCTGGCATACCGAGATACAGGGCTCCGAAGTTGAACCAACTTGTCGTGCCTTCGATGAGACGCGGAACATAGAACTGAACGTGCTGTGCGTCCACAAACTTGTTCTTAGGGTCACGATCAGCATAAGCCGCATTGTAAGAAGATGGATAGGTGTAAACAATCTTACCCATGTTGTTGTAATTCAGACCGCAATAGATCTTCTGATCGAACTTGATAGTTCCAGCGGTCTCATCAAGAGTGTAGAACTCAATATATTCATTGGCACCGCCTACGTAAGAGTCCTCATCCCATGCAGGTATAACCTTGTCCTTCGGATAAGGGTTCATGATGCGCCAACGGTTGAATCCCTCTGCCTTTAGGACATCAACCTTGACAATATTCAGATCGGTCTCGGAAATCTGGAGTGCTAGTCCGTCGTACCATTCACCGGTGCCAAGGGAAGTCCAAGTGTAGGCCTTTGCAAGGGTGAATGCGTTGGATACGATAGCTATTTTCCCGTTGTACTCTGTTTCATCTGCAAACGAAACTGTTCCTTTATAGGTTTTACCTACTGCCATCTTGGAAATGTCAAGAGACAGCACGGTCTCGCTCTGTCCGGCTTCAAAGGAAATCGTGGATGGAGCGGTAATGCCTTCGGGAAGGGTTCCGGTAATCTTTACAGTGGCTGCTTGGTCGCATTTGCTACGTCCTACAGCAATATCAAATTTGGTCGCCTTTGCGTCTATCTCAGTGTTACTTGATGTGCTGCTGAGGAAAGACACACCTGTGTCAGTCCCTTCTGGAGTGTACATGGCGCCTTTGTTTTCAGTGTCACAGGACACCGCCATAAAGAGCGCACATGCAATTCCGAGATAAGTCTTGATTATTTTGTTCATATTCATAATGATCTTAAGTTGTCAAATTATTCTTTCTTTGGAGCCTTTGAAGGATCATCGCCTTCCAGATCCTCGTTTGTAGGATAACTACCGGTAGGATTCTGAAGGATGAGATCATTGGCGTCAATTTCCTTGGAAGGGAATGTAAGTACCCAGTCGAACGTCTCAGGGTCATCCGTGTGGAGGCTATTCAATAAGGCAGCGACAGGGTGTCCCATGTCTGCAGTACGCTTGAAGCCTTGGCGGAGACGCTTGATGTCATAGACACGACCATATTCACCCCAAAGTTCAATTCTGCGCTGAAGAATGATTTCTTCAAGCAGGGAGCCAGTCTCATCGGTTGTGAGTTTTCCGAGTGCTGTGCCGGTCTTGGCACTGCAATCGTAATCTTCTTGACGAGTCTTCATGAGTTCGTTCAATGCAGCTTTGGCTTCTGACTCATTGCCCAAACGGCAAGCAGTCTCAGCAATAATAAGTTGCATTTCTGGAGCGCGCATGAAGATATGGTCGGCACCGGTGTAGGTGTTTGAAGGATCCGCGAATTGGAACTTCCACTGTTGGTATCCCTTTGTCTTGTTGTCTTGGAGCGTTTCGTAGTTCCACCATTTGGTACGCGCATCGCTAGCTGCCATCTTGTTGTAAAGCCAAGCGGAAGCACACTTTCTTGCTTTTCCGCCATAACCACCGCCATTGTTGTAGCGGATGTCCATGTGCACAAGGAACTGAGGGTTAGTCGTACCTTGTGCCTGAATGATCTCAGCTCCCCAAAGAACGCTCTTGTCAGTGGCATCGTTGTAGTGGAAATCCTTATCAAAAGCAAATGAGCCACCTTTGACAGCTATGGCAGCTGCATCGTGAGCTACCTGATAGTCTCCCATGTAGAGAGCGATACGGGCCTTAAGACCGTTGGCAACATACTGATCGAAGTGAGAGCAGTGCTGCTGAGCCTTAGTTCCAAGGAGTGAGATAGCTTCATTGATGTCATTCATAGCCTGTGCGAACACTTCCCTGTTAGTTGAACGTGCCTTTCCGGATGTTCCTGCAAAAGTAGGCTCGGTGTAGATAGGAATAGAAAGCCTGTCTTCGTGGCCTATGTAGCTGCGTGCGAATGTCATTGCGCAATACGCATAAGCGTAGGCACGGAATGCATAGGCATTACCAATGATGTAGTCGATGTCGTCAGTGGCGCCTTTCATGCCCTCTTTGCCGTTAATGATGTAGTTGGCATTAGAGATGATGGTGTAATAGTAATTCCATGCGTCATAAGGCCTCCAAGTGGTGCTGTTCCATCTGGACTTGACGTTGTAAAGGTAGTCAAACCAGAACCAGCCGCTTCCCTGTGCGGACATAACCATGTCCTCCCCCATTAGGTCGGCCATAAGATTGTAAGACTGAGGGCCGAAGCACTGGTGATAGTTACCGGTGGTGGTCTTTCCCCACTGCCAGAAGAAACGGATCATTCCGTTCAAGGCCATGTAACCGCCATCCGTGGTTTGGAGCATCGTTTCACCTGAAACCTTGTCGGTAGGATTGGTGTTCAGAAGGTCTTCATTGCAGGATGTTAGGGACAGAGCCGCAAGAGCCATCAAAGTGTATAGTATTTTTTTCATAATTCTTTTTCCTCCTATCATTAGAAATTGATGTCAACACCAATGGAGTAGGTTCTGGTCGGGGTGTAAGACCAGTTTGTCCCTCCAGTGAGGTTGTACTGAGGGTTGAGACCCTGAAGCTTGCTGAAGAGGGCGATGTTGTCACCAACCGCGAAAAGACGGAGGGACTTGATGCCGGCCTTCTTTGTCCACTTGGTAGGGAGAGTGTAGCCTAACTGGATGGATTTGATTGCAAAGTAGGAAGCATCGACAAGCCATCTGTCAGCGGCAAGTCTTCCAGAGTTGGAGAGAACCGCAGGGACGTCAGTCACATCGCCCGGCTTCTGCCAGCGGCGGAGAATATGCCTGTTCCAGGTGTCGCCTGTGTAGGTGGTCTCCATTGAAGATGCGTAAAGTGAGTCATAGACCTTTCCACCAATAGAGAATGTGGTCAGGAAGCTGAAATCGAATGATTTCCACTGGAAGTCGGAACCGAACGACCCCTGAATCTTAGCCTCGCGGCTACCCATGTAGTACTTGCTAGCTGTGGCAGCGGCCTTATCACTTGTGATGTAATCAGAGCCATCGACCTTGTTGCCGTCCTCGTCTGTCTCGTAAGCATAGTAGAGAAGCTGTCCGTTGGCAGGATCAACACCTGCTGCCTTCGGAACATAGTAAGTGTAGATAGGCATACCTTCCTTGATCACGTAAGAACCGGAAGTGATGGTGTCTGATTCACCTGTAAGTTTGAGAACCTTATTCCTGTTTAAGTAAGTCATCAAGGTCGAGCTTGCGCGGAAGTCAGCTTTGTTCAGCCAATTGACTTTGATTGTGCTCTCAAATCCCTGGTTTCTCATGGAACCAACGTTGGCGTTGTAGCCGGTAAATCCAGTTGAGGCTGCCATAGGAAAGGACAGAAGCATATCGCTAGTCTTGGAGTTGTAGTACTCAAGGGTGAGATTCAGAACCTTATGGAAGAAAGTTCCTTCGATACCTACGTTCCATGTACCTTTTTTCTCCCATGATACATCTGGATTGGCGAGAGAGGAAACAAGTGCCCCTGGATTCGCTGCATTGGCGTAAGTAAGATCATAGAATGACTGCCATGCATAGTAAGAACCGATGGAATCGTTGCCAAGTTCACCATAAGAGAGACGTGCTGTGAGGTTGTCAATCCAAGAGATGTCTTTCATGAAGGCCTCCTGTGACACACGCCATGATCCACCAAGTGACCAGAACTGTCCCCAGCGATTGTCTTTGTAGAAACGTGATGAACCGTCTGTACGCCATGTGGCTTCAAGATAGTACTTGTCAGCAAAATCTGCAGCAAGACGTCCGAAGAAAGATTCCATGCGATAAACATCAGAATAAGAACGGTTCCCAGTTACGTTTGTAGCCGGATCGAGTTCCTTGATTCCAGGATAAACTCCTGTGCGGTCAGCAGCAAGGTACTTGTACTGATAGTTATAGTACTCGTGTCCAAGCTGTCCAAGGAAGTGGAACTCGTTCAGGGTGCGCTCGTACTTTAGAATCTGGTTCCAAGTGTAGGAGAAAGTACGTGTTGAGTACTTGTCTACAGAACCACCCTGAGATTTTCCATCACCGTGGTAAGGGTTGTAGTAAGATGTGATGTTTCTGTTGACGATGTCGGAACCGAAGTTCGTGGAGAATGACAAGCCTTTGAATATTCCCATGGCATCACTGTCTCCGCCAAGGATGGCGTAAGCGCGGATGCTTGAGTTGTCACGTAGGGTTTCATAACTGTTGTCATAAAGGTCTCCGACCACGTTGAAGTTGGCAGCCTTAGGACGTCCGGTCTCACCGTAATCGTACTGCTTGTTACCGAACTCATCAAGAAGGTTGGCACCACTGTCGTCCTTTAGATAGACAGGATAGATAGGAGCCATGAACTGTGCTGTGTACCATGCATTACCAGTCTGAGTGTCAGAGTACTGAGAGCTATTCTGAGTGGTATATGCATAGCTTGCGCTGGCACCGAGTTTCATCCAGTCGTTGACAGTGTGGTCAACATTGGCGCGGAGAGAATATCGCTGGAACTTGGTTGTGATGAGAACACCTTTGTCATCAAGATAACCAAGAGAGAAAGCATACTTGGTCTTATGTGTGCCACCACTGACTCCAAGCTGATACTCCTGACGGACAGCCTTGTCCTCTGTGAGAACATCCATCCAGTTGTCATTCCAAGCCGAAACAGCATCGGAACGAACCTTGCCGGTCTCTGGATCAATGAGGTCAGCCCACTTGTAGTTCTTGAACGGATTGTAGAACTCTCCACCAAGGGCACCTGAAAGGCCAGCTGAAGCAAGAGATTTTGCCTTTGCAAGATCATAGCCTCCGTTGATGACGTAATTGTTCTTAAGGGCTTCCCAAGTGAGCTCAACGAATTCTTCCTGATTGACGGTGTCATATTCCCTGATTGAACGGGACTGAAGACCAACGGTAGCCTTGAAGTTTACCACTGACTGGCCTTCTGAGCCACGCTTGGTGGTGATCATAATGACTCCGTTGGCAGCGCGCGCACCGTAAAGGGCGGCTGCGGACGCATCCTTAAGGATGGTCAAGTTTTCTATGTCATTAGGATTGAGTGCAGAGAGATTGCCATCGAAAGGAATTCCATCCACTACATAAAGAGGTGAGGATGAAGCGTTGATGGAACCTGTTCCACGGATCTGGATCGAGGCTCCTTCACCAGGCTGACCTGAACCAGATGTTGTGGTGATACCAGCCACCATACCTTCGAGTGCCTTGGACACGTTGGCCACAGTTCGCTTCTGGAGACTTTCACTCTTTACGGTTCCCGCTGAACCTGTGAAAGACTCTTTCTTGGCTGTACCGTAAGCAACAACGAGAACGTCATCCAAAAGCTGAGCCTCAGGGGTCAATTCAATGTCAACGACACCTCTACCGTTGACCTGAACTTCAGCCGGATTGAATCCGAGACTGCTGACGGTAAGGATGGCGTCCGCAGGAACTGAGAGGGTGTACTTACCTGAAACATCTGTCAATGCATAAGTGCTAGCGCTCCCTTTGAGCTGAACTGCCGCACCTACCACTGGCTCACCGTTGGCGGCGTCCGTGACAGTACCAGACACTTTCATTGTCTGGGCGAATGCCATGCCTATGCTGACGAACAGGCACAGCGCGATAGAAAATAACTTTTTACCCATAAGCTTAAAATTTGTGAGATTTCAGATTTGCTAAAGTGTGTCTTTGTT
>DBKH01000077.1 GCA_002297815.1 Bacteroidales bacterium UBA755
AAGGTAGCACTTTTTTCTTTCCTACCAAACTTTTTTCGAGATTTTTTACAAAAATTCCTCAAAAAAGTAGAGAAACGGTGGCTACTAGCCAGTATAGTAATCTTATTAATACCAAACCACCGGAGAAACCCCCATATTGTACACGAGTTCTCCGCCTTTTACTATATCGAAATACTCAATAAAAGGTTGCGCCAGAGGTTTGCCGTTCAAGGTGACGCTCTGGATGTAGCGGTTCTCTTTGTCTAGGCCATGAGCTTTGATCTTGAATGTTCCTCCTGCGACTGCCAAATCTACCTCCTCAAAGACCGGTGCACCGAACCAGTAACGAGTTGAGGCTGGTTCGACTTCGTAGAATCCGAAAGAGGAAAGGACATACCAAGCGGACATCTGGCCGGCATCCTCGTTGCCGCAAAGACCGTCATCGGCATTCTTATAAAAGTCTGAATATATTCGATGCGCCAAGTCAGCAGTCTTGTGCGGCTCGCCAGCCATGGTGTAGAAATAAATGACATGGTGGCTAGGCTCGTTGCCGTGGGCGTACTGGCCGATTAGTCCGGAGATGTCTGGTGAGGCATCCTCCCCATCTATTCTTGAATCAGCGTTAAAAAGCGAATCCAGACGTTCAACAAATTTTTCACGCGAGCCGTAAAAATCCACAAGTCCGGAATAGTCATGAGGGGCGAGCCAAGTGTACTGCCAAGCATTTCCTTCGCAGTAATCGTTGTTACGATGTTCTGATGAATATGGATTAAAAGGGGTCCTCCAGCTGCCGTCAGACATGCGTCCTCTAGCGAATAAAGTGGTGGAATCCATGTAATTACGATAAGAGTGGCTGCGTGTGAGGAAATATTCAGCATCCTCTGGCTTGCCTAGATAGTCGGCAGCTGACGCGGCAGCGGCATCAGCTATGGCGTACTCCATGTCGTAGGCAATCGACTCTAGCATTGTGTCTGAAGGGATATAGCCGTACTTCTGACGATAGTTCAAACCCCGGATTGTGTCCATCATTGTGGTCTTGATGGCCTCCCAAGCCAAATCCTTGTCAAAGCCATCGAATCCTTTGACAAGTGCATCCGAAACTGCGATCACCCCCGGATTGCCGACCATGCAGTCAGTCTCGTTGCCCATGAGATGCCAAACAGGAAGACGGCCTTGCTTCTGATAAATTGAGAGCATCGTGGCGATCATGTCATTCTCTCTGTCTGGATGAAGAATAGTCATCAGCGGCATCTGGGCGCGATAGGTGTCCCAAAGGGAGAAGATGGTATATTCAGTTCTCGGAGCATCCGAATCGCTGAATATGGAAGGGACTATCATTGTGTGATAAAGCGCTGAGTAGAAGATGGTTCTGGCATCTTGGTCAGTGGTGGTGACATTCACCTTGGAGAGTTCCGAGTTCCATGCCTTACGGGCAGCCTCCACTGTAGCGTCAAAGTCCCAGCCCGGAAGCTCCGCAGACATATTCAAAGCAGCCTTTTCCTCGCTGACCGGAGAGACAGCGACCTTTAGCATCACCTGCTCCCCTTCGGTGGTGTGGAAGCCAGCGCGGAAATAGTTGACTGAATATTCCTTCCCGTCCACTGAATATTCCTTGACGGCGATTTCGTCAATTGAGTTGAATGGCTTTGAGAATTGGGCCCTGAAGTAGATTCTCTGATCTTTTGCCCAACCGGTAGAGAATCGGTAGCCTTCCAAGGTGCAGCTGTCAACAACGGTGAATTTTGTGTCGTAGGCTTTGTCCCAACAGCCTCCGTTCTCTAAGTCGAAGACCACTGCAGAGCTGTCTGAGGCCGGGAATGTGTAGCGGCTGAAGCCGACCCTTGTGGTAGCCGTCATCTCAGCAGTGATTCCGTAACGGGTGAGCGGAACGCTGTAATAGCCAGGTTTAGCGACTTCCCTAGTTCTGTCTGCATAGGACCACATTCCAGTAGCCTGTGCGGCAGCTATCGCTTCAGGAGAAGTGTCCTTTGGATCCTCTCCTCTTGAATATCTCACCGCTCCCACCACCGGCATGACAGTGATGTCAAACAGATCTCCGATTCCGGTTCCACTCAGGTGAGTGTGCGAAAAGCCTATCACGGTTGAATCACTGGAATGGTAGCCAGAGCACCAGTCCCAAGACTGAGGGATACTTGTCGGGCCCAATTGAACCGCTCCGAAAGGCACACTTGCTCCGACAAAGACATGTCCATGTCCACCGGAACCGATTCTGACGTTGACATATTCCGTAAAATCCGTCTGCTCTTTGGCCTCCGGAGAGCATGCCGCGAAGATTCCCAATGCGGTAAAGATTGCTGCTGAAACTTTCATTTGAATTGCTGATAGCTAAGTAATTTTCAAAAAATCATTGAATTATTTCGCTAATATACCGATTCTTTTTCGCAGACGCAAACATCATCTTCGGATGATTTTGACTATCTTTGTTTTCTAGAAGTCGTTTTGAGGTGAAAGAAGCATCAAACAACTTCTTAAACTTGAAGGTTATGGGCTTTTTTACATTTCCTGGAGAGCAGGAGCATAGAAAATTCAACTACAAGCCAATCTACTACGACAAAGAGGCAGAGGAACGCCGACAGATGTTCGGAAAGGTTGACGGAACTTTTGAAAAAGAAAAAGAGAATGGTGAGTACAAACCGGGTTCCTACATCCGGGGTTCTCTCCGTGAGGGAAACTACGCTAGGAGGAACAGTGGCTCTACCAAGGCTCAGAGAATCATCGGGATAGTCGGGCTAATACTGTTGGCTGTGATTCTCATTTATTTCACGAAATTCTATTCCCTGTTGTAGAATGGAACTCAGGATACTGCCTGGAAACATCGCAAACATGATTGCTGCGGGAGAAGTGGTCCAAAGGCCGGCTTCCGTGGTTAAGGAACTTGTTGAGAATGCGGTGGATGCAGAGGCATCTCGGATTGATGTGCTCATCAAAGATTCGGGACGAACTCTCATTCAGGTGATTGACAACGGGAAAGGAATGACTCCGGACGATGCAGTGCTATGCTTTGAAAGGCATGCAACTTCAAAGATTGCCACGGCAGAGGACTTGGAAGACATCACCACTTTCGGTTTCAGGGGAGAAGCACTAGCATCAATCGCAGCTGTGGCCGAAGTGACATTGAAAACTCGTACAGCGGATTCTGAGATCGGATGTCAGGTGGAGTTCGCGGCTTCAGTCCACCTATCCACCTCAGAAGCAGCCGCAAGCAAAGGGACTAACATTGCGGTTCGCAATTTGTTTTACAATGTGCCAGCAAGAAGGAAATTTCTCAAGTCAGACAATGTCGAGTTCAAGCATATTGTTGAAGAGTTCACCAAAGTTGCGTTGACTCGACCTGAGATTGAGTTCTCTCTCAAGCACAATGGCAAAGTTATTCTGGTTCTAAAAGCCGCGAAATCGTTGAAATTCAGAATCATGGACCTACTCGGTTCAGCAGTTGCTGGTGATGTTGTGGATGTCTGCGCTGACACTTCTGTGGTAAGTCTTAGGGGTTTCGTTGGCCGACCGGACACCGCCAAAAAGACCCTCGGAAACCAATTCTTCTTTGTCAACGGGCGCTATTTCCGCAGCCCCTACATGCACAAGGCTGTGATGAAGGCTTACGAAGGGCTAATTGCGGATGGGGCGACTCCGTCCTATTTCATCTACTTGGATGTCGATCCTCACAGTGTTGATGTCAACATAAGCCCTACTAAGTCTGAAGTGAAATTCGAAGATGATTCGTTCATCTTTCAGGTTATCTATGCGTCTGTTAAAGAGACGCTGGGGAAAAATTCATTTTCAGGGGGAATTGATTTCTCTAATCCGGAGGCTAATGACATGCCGGTGCTCGGTTCTCATTTTGCTGAGTATCAGCCGGAGGTGATTCCTCAGGTGGAGGTGGATAGTGGGTATAATCCGTTTGAGGATGTCGCTTCGGCTAGCGATGTCACTTCGACAAGCTCAGTGACCGGGAAGCACGGTTCTGCGGCTTGGGGGTACGGTTCGTTGGCTGGTGGGTACGGTTCTGCGGCTAGAGAATTTGAGGCAGGGGGTAGAGAGTATGGCTCGGCAGAGGGTTTTGGGAAATATGTTGACCATCGGGAGGACTATGGCAAGCTTTTCGAAGAAAAGACTCTTCCGGTCTCTCAGACAATCATTCTTGATGGGAAGTATATTGTTTCACCAGTCAAGGGTGGTCTGATGGTGGTTAACGTACGAAGAGCACGGGAAAGGATCCTCTACGACAGAGCGCTGGCAGCCCTCACAAAGAACAGCCACGTAACGCAGGCGAACATGTTTCCTGTGAAAGTCGAGGTCGGTGCTGCTAACAGGACGGTGTTTGACGACAAGGCTGAAATGCTAGCCAAACTTGGATTCGACATTTCTCCATTCGGAACGGACACGATAGTGGTCAATGGGGTTCCAGAAGGATATTCTTGCGAGGCAGGAAAAATACAGACTATGGTCTCCGATCTTTTGCTGATTCTTTCCGATGATAGCTCGTCACTTCCTGGAGTGATGGAGTCAGCGATGGCGGAGAAGGTTGCTCTCCTTGGGGCATCGACCTGCAATCCATTGGCATCTCCACTCGAAGCAAGACAGTTGTTGGACACGCTGCTCTCCAGCGGAAATGCTGAGCTTACAGCTAATGGGAAGAAGATCATAACTGTCATCGAGACGGCAAACATAGAAAAGTTATTTTAAATCTTTGAATATCATAACATGGCATACTACGGCTACGACAACGGACAATCAGGCATAGGAGGATTCTTCAGCAATATGCCACCTGTGACCAGAAACATCATCTTGATCAACATCGTGATGTTTGTCGCTACTCTGATCAACCAGAACTTCATGGTCAGCACCTTCGCGATGTTTTACCCTAAGTCTCCGCTCTTCCACATCTGGCAACCGGTCACTTACATGTTCATGCACGGAGGATTTTGGCATCTGTTCTTCAACATGTTCTGCCTGTGGATGTTCGGTTCCGCATTGGAAAGGACGATCGGGTCAAAGAAGTATCTTATCTTCTACTTCGTGGCAGGGCTGGGAGCTGTCTTGACTCACACACTTGTGGAATATTTCCAGATGGGGGCCATGGCTTCCGCTAATTCCGGAATACTTTCCTCTGGTCAGATTAACCTTCTACGCACTCCGACTCTTGGCGCGTCAGGGGCTATTTACGGAATCCAGATCGGCTACGCAATGCTCTACCCTAACGATGTCTGGACTTTGATATTCCCGCCTATCTCTTTGAAAGCAAAATGGTTCATATTGCTATTCGTTGCCATTGAACTGTTCACGGGTGTGACCGGGACATTGGATGGTGTAGCTCATTTCGCCCATTTGGGTGGCATGTTGTTCGGATTTCTACTACTCATCTACTGGAAGAAATCTGGGAAACTCTGGCGGAGATGAAGCGTTAAGTAAGCGTTGAACCGGACATGGGTAGAAATCGACATGAGACTTCTTTCGGAAGCATTCTCGCAAGAATGTTGATGCTTCTATCGGCATTCCTGCTCCTGCTCAGCTACGCATCCATGGTCGCGAACCCAGCTAAGGCGTGGTACATGACCATCTTCGGCTTGCTGTTCGTTCCCTTCGCTATTCTAAATGTAGTGTTTCTCGTTCTGGCTATTAGGAGGAGCTCCAGTTCATTTTTGATTCCACTGTTGGCTCTGATGCCGTCCGTGATATTCATTGGAAGGTATTTCCAGTTTTCCTCCGGGGCGGCAGAAAGAGGACAGGAGACAGTGAAAATCCTGACTTACAATGTCGGTCATTTCGCTTTGGGACGCTCAGCCGAATTTAAAGGGGAAGGTGGCAGAGCGGTGTGCGCGGATTCTGTCGTGAACTTCATTTTGGCTCAAAATGCTGACATCGTGTGCCTTCAGGAAGTCAATCTACCCGGAGAGTATGATGTGGCAAGGTTCTTCGAAAAACGATTCCCGGACTACCATTTCGGGTATTTCATGTACGTCACGGACAAAGGCAGCTACGGCAATGTGACGCTGAGCAAGTTCCCTATCGAGGGCAAAGGGAAATTGACGTTCGACAAAAGCTCTAATTTGGCGATATTCACCGATTTAAAAGTCGAAGAAGGCACCACTTTACGAGTCTATAATTGTCATTTCGAAAGCTACAATGTGTCTTTGGCTAGATTAAAGAAATCTGTAGTGGACAAAGATGGAGAGCTGATGTGGGAAACGGAAGAGAAGATGAAGAAGTCCATCAAACGGAGACCGGAGCAGGTGGACAAGGTGATGTCGGACATTGAGGACTGCTCGCTTGAAGCGATTGCTGTCGGAGATTTCAACGACAATCCTATGTCTTACACCTACAATAGGCTCAAAAAAGGAAGGAAAGATTCGTTTGTGGAGGCTGGGAAAGGATTCGGGGCGACATATTCATTCCTTTGGCCGTTCATCCGGATTGATTATGTTCTTTATCCGTCGCATTTTGAGGCAGTTTCGCATTCTGTGCCACACGTGCCTTACTCCGATCACTACCCCGTCATCGCGGAGATCAATCTGAAGTAGTCACTTCGACAAGCTCAGTGACCGAAAAAAAAATGCTACTGAACAGAATTAATGTCAATGAGGTTGTTGAGAATCGCATAGACGGTGAGGCCGGCCACAGTCTTGATGCCCGTCTTGCGGGTGATGTTCTTGCGGTGGGTGATGACAGTGTAGATTGATAGATTGAACTTGTCCGCAATCTCTTTGTTAAGCATCCCTTGAGCCACACAGACAAGAATTTCTTTCTCTCTGGAAGACAACTCATTACCTTCTGCCACAGGATCTTGCTGCCGGGCACCTATGGCCGCATGAAGTTTCTTGACTATCATCGCGGCACTGTCGAACAAGGAGATCGAACCGTCATACTGCTTGACCACGTCATCCGTCACCGTGAGCCCTTCCAACGCAATCACAGAAGCATCACTAATCTCTGCAAGCATCGCCCGGCCATCTTTCCTACTCTTGAAATCAAAGACAGATGGGTCAATGATGATGACATCCGGAGCAAGGCACCTAAGTCTCGCTTCACTGGACTTGGAACAATCAAAAAGATTTTCAAGCACCTTAAACTCACCTTGTTCGGAGAGGATGCTTTCGAGCCCTCTGGCCACGATGTCAGAGGGAATGATCAATGCAACAGTCTTTCTATTTTCCATCACGCTCAAGTCTTCCTACAATCGGGACAAGAATGTTATTCTCTACATAGGTGTGACGACGAAGGTCATCGTGAAGATGGTAGATAGACAACAGCACCATGATCTTCAAGTCGTTGGAGCATTTTGCAGGGAGGTATTTCATCACAATGTTCTTCATGTCCTCCAACTTCTCTTCGACGTTCTCGTGATGCTCCTCGAACTGTTCGATTGAATATTCAGAAGTCCTCGCTCCATCACGTTGCAAGGCTTCAATGTACGGGAAGACGACCTCTTCTTCGTAGGAAAAATGCTTGTCAAGCTCTTCTTTGTAGTCGTTGAAGAATTTCAAGACCACCTTCTTTTGCTTTTCATCGAATGGAGCCACTAGTTTGTCGAAGGAGTTCTCAAGGACACGGATCGCCTGCCCCATGTAATAAAGGTGGGAACTGTGCAAGTAGTCTATGATGTTGCGGATGTTACCACCGGCCAATTCTTCAGGTGAGGGGACATGATCAGGAAATGAATACACATTGCAAATCAGAATGAACGTGTCAGGATCGATTCCACACTTGCGGCAGGCCTCGGACACCGGCAGAGAGGCATAACTGAGATCAAGCCCCATCCTTGAGATGACTTGGAGAAGACTAAAGTCAATGTCAATCAATTCTGACAAAGACATTTTTGTAGTTAATGCGTTTTTCATTTTCATTGTTGGCTCAAATCTTAGCCGAGAATATTCATTTAAAGAAACAGAGCGGTGAGATGGTAGCCGATGAAGGCTGCAATCCATGCGACAACCATTGTGTAGGCACAGACAGCAATGGCCCAGCGCCATTTGCCGGTCTCATTCTTGATGGCCACGAAAGTCGCTATGCAAGGAAAGTACAAGAGAATGAACACCATGTAGGCGACAGCAGCAGGAAGAGACACCGAGCGAGCCAGAGTACCTTGAAGCTGGGTGTCCGCAGCTAGGGCATCGGTGTCAGAGGCCTCAACCGCCTCTGCGACCTCAGGTTCATCAGAAGCGTACATAACACCTAATGTGCTAACCACAAGCTCCTTAGCTACGATTCCAGTCAGGAGGCCGATGTCCATTTTCCAACTAAAGCCAAGCGGCTCTAGAGCCGGTGAGACAGCTTTTCCGAGTTGACCGATGTAGGAATGCTCCTGCTGGTACTCGGTGCCTTTTTCGGAGCGCGGGAAATAGCCCAAACACCAAATCACGACAGAGCCGATCAAGATTGTGGTCGCCATCTTTTCCAAATACTGTTTGCCTTTTTCCCAAGTGTGGCGCCAGATTGCCTTTCCAGTCGGTACCCTGTAAGGAGGCAACTCCATCACGAACGGAAGGTCATCTTCCTTGATGAAACGGCTGAGCACTACAGCTGACAGAATCGCCATCAAGACTCCGAGGAAGTATATTCCTAAAAGAGCAAGGGCTGAATTGTGAGGGAAGAAGGCTCCGGCAAGCAGGACGAAGATTGGCAGTCTGCCCGCGCAGGACATGAACGGAATGATGGCTATCGTGATGAGGCGGCTCTTGCGACTCTCAATGGCCCTGGTTGCCATTATCGCGGGCACGTTACAGCCGAAGCCCATCACCATCGGGATAAAAGACTTGCCGTGAAGGCCGATTCGATGCATCAGCTTGTCAACGATAAAGGCAGCGCGGGCCATGTACCCAGAGTCCTCCATTATTGACAGAAAGAAGTAGAGTATCAAGATGTTAGGCAAGAACACAAGGACACTTCCCACTCCGGCAATCACACCGTCAACGAGAAGGTCCTTGAGCCAGCCATCCTTCATAAAATTCGCAACAAAATCCCCTAACTGGCCAACCAACCAATCAATCCAATTCATCGGATAATTACCAAGGGTGAATGTGGACTGAAAAATGAGATAGAGCAGGAATATGAAGATGGGGAACGCAGCCCACTTGTTGGTCACAACCGCATCAATCTTGTCAGTGATGGTCTTTTTCGGCTTGGGATCCACATGGTGAGTGTAGGTCTCAGCTAGGGCCCCGTGGATGAATGAATATTTTGCATCAACGATGGCCGACTCAGGGTTGGTGTGAAGCAGATTCTCTATACGGGCCGACTCTTCCGAACATACTTTGGAAATCTCATCCGCATTGTGAAGAGAACCGATAACTTCCTCAATCTGTTTGTCATTCTCTAAGCACTTGATGGCCAAATAGCGTGTTGAGTACTTTCCTCGGATGTCTTGATTCTTTTGGATCAAGGCCTTTATGCGGTCGATACTCTTTTCTAGCTCCGGGCCATGGTTGATGTGGATGTGGCGGGCAAGTCTCTCATCGTGTTTTTCGTAAATCTTGATGACGGTGTCCAAAAGTTCTGGGATTCCAGTGCCGTCACGACTTACGGTCGGGCAAATCGGCATGCCTAAAAGGTAGCCAAGTTGCTTGATGTCAAGCTTGTCTCCCTTTGCCTGAAGCTCATCGTACATGTTCAGCGCCATCACGACACGAAGATTCATGTCAATGACCTGAGTCGTAAGGTAAAGATTCCTTTCGATGTTGGAAGCATCAACAACGTTGACAACGACATCGGGAACGTTCTCTATCAAATTCTTACGAACATAGAGTTCCTCCGGACTATAAGCAGACAAAGAATAAGTTCCTGGGAGGTCAACAAGGACAAACTTGTAGCCCTTGTACTCGAAACGACCTTCCTTCGCATCAACTGTCACTCCACTGTAGTTGCCGACATGCTCATGGCTGCCGGATGCGATGTTGAAAAGCGAAGTCTTGCCACAATTCGGATTGCCGACCAAGGCTACTCGAATCACATGATGACGTTCTTTGGCTAGGCGTTCCATCTCAAGATTCAAAGCCGCTATCTCATCACAGTCATCATCGTAGATCGAAGAAAAATCCTGTTTGGAGTCAACAGAGGCCTTAGCCTCCTCTTCGCTGATGACATCAATAAGCGCAGCCTCTGAACGTCTCAGAGAAACTTTGTAGCCAAGTATTTCATACTCAATAGGATCTTTCAGCGGGGCATTGAGCACTACTGTTACCCTTTTCCCGGTAATGAAGCCCATCTCAATGAGCCTTTTCCGGAATCCTCCATGGCCGTTCACCTTGGCGATAACGCCAACTTCACCTGTCTTAAGTTCCGATAATTTCATTTTAACCCAAATTCGGTACAAAAATATTCATTTTGGAGGATTTACACAATCACTAATAGTTGGTAGCGGTGGAGGATAACTACCTACATGTCAGTAAAAAGGCTGTTTGTCTTTAGTGCAAATAGCCTAAAGACAAACAGTCAATTTTATGTAAATCAGAATGTTACACGACACCACCTCACTAACAGGCGGTTAACGCAGCGAGCGTTTTTACTTCATCGTAGGTGCAGTGCAAATCTCAAAGTCATTGGTGGAGTTGTTGGTGTCCACAATCTTTCCGTCCGCATCACGTTTGCGCAGGACTGACTTTCCGAAACGGTCAGGATCACGGTCTATGGTAGAGACATTGGTGTAGCCGGCATCAACTGAAGCGTTGAACGCAAGTGTGCCAAGTCCCTCGATGACAGCACAGTTAACGGCATCAAGCACCCAGTCGTTAGGAATGATGTACGCGCCCTCGATGTCACGTTCAAAATGATAGCCATTAAAATCCATGACGCGTTGTCCATTCCATGGATGTTCTTTCATGAAGGTTTCTGAAGTCAATCCAACAGGAGGCAAAGCGATGGCATAGCTTTCATAGCCTCTGTTGTGCAGGCTTGTGAAACTCCATGAAGACTTGAACCAGTTGACAAGGTTCGGCACATCAGGGTTGTCAGTGTCAGGGTAGTCCTCGTTTCCTTCATCATAGAACTCGAAATTCGCCTTGCTCAAATCGGCACCCACTCCGTTCTCCGCATTGAAATTCTGAGCGGAAATCGCAAGCACAACAGATTTGCCAGCCTCAACGGGGACATCAGTCCCATTGCCAGGAATCTGATAGAGAGTGTTGACTCCGATTCCGTCAGGCAGCTCAGGATAAGCCCAATAAGCGCCTGTGGAGGACACCTGTGAGCTTGTCTCAGAAATTGCGAATATCACTCCATCGGCATAGAGCTTCTCACTAGTAGTGTTGGTGATCTTGATGTACTGGTCACCATCCATAGAGTCATTGTTGTCGGACTCTGGAATGGTAAAACCGGAGAAGAATATCTCGTCAAGCACAAGCTCTCCCGGCTCAACATTCCTCCAGCTCTGCTTGAATGTGGCATTCTCAAGTTTAATGTCATCGGTAGTGAGAACAGAGACAGAGAAGTCTCTGTACTGTCCAGTGGTGTTGGCGTCAAAATGAAGAATAATGTTCTCAGCATCAGAGGAAACCAGACTGAGGCCTTCTCCATTTAAGACAGTCTTGTAGGTAAAGCCCTTAGGAGCTGGGATGGTGTAGTCTTGGGCATAAGCTCTTATCGAGAAACTCAGCTCGGTCGGATCTTTCGGAGTCTCAGGACGGTTCTGCAAAATGGCGAGAGTCTCAACTAGCCCATCAGCCTCGAACTTGATCTGGGCGGTCCTGACGCTGGCATCAGTATAATTGTTAAGTGTCACGGTGACTTCTGTGTCTCCGTTGCCTTCTGTTGGAGAAACAGTGTACCAGTCCGATCCATCTGTGGTGAGAGTCCAGTCGGTGTTGGTCTGAACTTTTACTGTCTTGCTCCCTCCCTCGGAAGAGAACTCAAGATCTGTCGGAGTTACAGAAAGAGTCGGTGTCGTCTTTTCTTGTTCACAGGCCACAATCACCGTTGTGGCAAGTAAAATAGCTAGATACTTTTTCATAATACTTTAAATATTAATAAGATATTCCTATTGAAATGGTCAATGCCAGCATTCGGGAGTCCTGTCCGTAAAACATTCCCCCAACGGACACACGCGAGAAAACAGCCACCGTTCCGCTGATTTCCTTCTGTGCAAGGGCAGCAGCATAACCCTGAATGTAGTTCTTTGTCCTACGCTCAAATTTGTCAAGGTAGGCTTCACGAATGCGCTCCTCTCCAGTCTGTAGCGTGCAATCATCGTAGAGACAACCTCCAAACTCAAAACCGCCTGTCAAGTCATACAACCACGAACCCCTGATGGCAGAAAAGCCTCCGGAGAACCGACCGGCCAGAACAGAATACTTCATCCATGAAGAAGGGTAACGATATTCCTCGGAAGACTGCCTCCAACGCACAGAAGGCATCAGATACCAGATTCCATAGCGTTTCTTCACGCGAAAGACTCCTAAGGCCGAGGCATTGACCAAGCCTTGAGAGTACATGTCTAGGGACAGGATGTCATCATAAATTCCTGACGCTGCGCAGTCGATGACATTCTCACAACCCGTGCGCTTTTCATAGTCCATCTTCGCCTCAACGGCAAAGGAATTAGAGACGCGGTAAGAGACGAAAGAGTTGATAGATTCGGTTTCTAGCGTGCTCAAAGGGGCATCGTTCTGGTTTGAAAGGTGACGTGTGACACCTAGCAAGCCATAAGAGAGGCCGCAGTGAAGTTTCCCTGACGCGCCAGAACCGACAATCCCGGCCTCAAGGCCATGGCCTTCATAACGTGTTGCTGCAAAGACGCCTGTACTTCTAAAGCGGTAATAGTCAGCCCCAAGACCTGTAGAATGAAAGAGTGTAGTGTTAGCTCCGGTGTTACTCATAAAGGTAACATCCTGACGTTGATGGTATTTCCTATAGCCGGCATAGCTGATAACACTTCCTTTTGGGAAAACATAACCTAACGAGGCATCGGCCTTGAAGTCGGATGAGATATTCCTAGGTCTTGGATCAACGCTACGATATTCATGCACAGCCTTATAGCCTCCGTAAACTGAGTACACCAACTTGTCCGAACGTTGCATCCAAGCTCCTTGAAAGCTATACTGCTCGTGCTGAAGATTTCCTCCGACAGTGTCAATGAGGACGTACGGGCGCAAGAGCTCGTAGTCACTGGTCTCGTTAAGGGCAACATCTTGCTTGACTGCGCGACGATAGCCGACTCTGCCGCTTACCGCAGAATTGCCTTTGAGCCTCAAAAATGACTCTGCATCAAATCTTCCCTGCCTCAAGGCATTACCCTCTTCGGGAATATAAGCTCCGCTCCCCTCTTCCCTCAAATCAAATGACGCGGCTGCTGATGAATATGAATAATACGGTGTCAGCAGAGTGGCGGTAGGTGTGTAAGCGGAAGAGGTTTTGTTGCCTACGGCCAGATAGGGATCGTTCCACTGCCTTGCTTTAAGGTTGGCTGTTCCCTGCCCTAGAAGGGACAAGGGCGCACTGACAAGAATGGCACAGGATATGACAGCAAAACTCTTTCTCATAGTTTCAACAATTCAAAAGTGAGATCCTCAGAATCATCCAAAATGTTCACTGAATCGTTCGGAGAGCGATGTTCATAACACCTTACACGGCATGTGGAACCATCAGGCAATGTGGCAATTCCGTCAAATGCAAAAATGTACACTCCTTTCAGAATCTTCAAAGTACAAGTGCCATTCACGAACATTGGGTAAGAATATTCCTCGCCTGTGTTCAGATTACGGAAAAAGTTACCTTTCTGCGTGTTGTCCACGCGGATAGACACCAAATTCATGTCTCCGCACACAGCGTTCAGTGTCACGGTGGAATATATCTCGTCAACGCCTCGTCCGCACGAAAGAACGAGCGGAAGCAGCAGAGATAGTATGATCAGACCCTTGTTCTTCATATTCTAAAATCAAGTTCCATCCCGAAATACGGAGTCACGCTTCTACGTACCAAAGCATCGTTCCTGTGGTAGTTTGGAGTAACGTCAAAAATCCTGTTGACATAAAGCGAGCAAGACACTTTGTCGCGGTAGAGCTTCTTCATGACCTTAAGATTCACATTCATCGCAAAAGGAGTTCTCTGGTACTGGTAGAGAGATGATGTGTAGTCTTTTATCAGATGCTTCAGCACAGCATCACTAGCAGCGAGCTCGGCATCGAAAGGGTGAATGTTCCCAGCCTTGTCCATGTAGGAGTCCGGGTACTTGCTGTCGGGCATTGTTTTGTGCCCGGAGAACCACATGCACTGGAAGGATGTCGAGAAGATCAGGCCCAGACTCGGAATCTGCGTGTCTAGCATGAGGTTCGTGATCAGGGAATCGTAAAAACTACCGTCATTTTTGTCGTAAATGCCAATGTACGGGTACGACCTGCCATCGATCATCACATTCGGCCGGTAATATTCCGGCTGGCTGTTCATATATTCAGTTCTGAACCACGCTCCATTGGCGGTAATTTTCGTGTTCAATGCCTTAATTCTTTTGGAGCTGAACGAAAATTCAATGCCTTCCTTCAAGGTCCTACTGCCGTTTGTTGTGTAACTGTAGGCTGTCAGAATGGTGTCGTTCTGATACGGGATTACGGACAAATTAGGTGGTCCGGTCAAAGAGGACTTATCTACCGATGAGGCATCGTATTTCTTGTACGCTACGGACAGATATTCATAGGAATACCTAAAGCCGGAGGTCATGTTTTCCCGGAAATAGTCCATCGAGAACGAGAAGGCGTTCCAATCCGCATTGACTCCGATTTCCCACTTGACATTGCTTGCCGCACGCAGATTCCAATTGGTCGGATCCACTTTGTACACAAGCATATTCACTCTTCTGAGGTTCTCCTCCACGGGCCAATAGTTGAATTGGGTGATGTCCCCGTAGAGGGGATCTGGGAACAACATGTCCATGGTAGGGAATTTCGTGTGGCGACCGATGCCTCCGTAAACACTTGTTGCTAGGTTGTAGCCACCAAGCGGCATCATCGGGAGTGTCAATCTCAGATTTGAGCGAGGATCCAGATAAGGTTTCATGTCAACCAAGAACGCCTTCCCAGCTCCTGTCATCATCTCTGCGCGAAGTCCCAAGACCCAATCCAAAGAGAGTTTTCCGATTTCCTTGCTGAGAGTCTCTTCAGCAAAGGCAGAGAAACGGTGAGTGGCAGGAATAACATTGTACGGACGTGGCCGGACGCCCATGCTGGTAGAGAAAGGTCTTGAGGTGTCGAATATTGTTCCACGACCGTAGTTCTTGTCCATATTCCATTCCGCCCCGACCTGCAACCGGGATATTCCTTTGGCAAAAATCGCGGAAGTGTTCGCAAATCCGTAGAATGGCTGACCGTCCACCCGCAACGTGGCATCATACTTTGCTGGAATTATCAATGCATCGTGTTCTCCCGGCTCAAGTGAAGTTGAGACAGGGGTTGATTTGCCTAGAGAGACGTGTCTCCAGCGATTGATCTCATCCTTCTCAAAGGTAATCGAAGCATCACCTTCCCACAAGCGGAACAGTCTGTCCTCATCTTGGGACTTGATGCTGAACCGACCGCTTATGGAAAACTTGTTATAAGTGGATTTGTACGTCTCAAGTGGCGTTCCGCCTTCCGCGATGTCTAGATCGACATCTGACTTCTGATTGTCAAAAGAGCCTGTGTAGTCAAGACTTGTCGAGAATGATTTTCGGAAACGCTCATCATTCACGTCTCTTCCAGCCCGAAGACTGGCCGTCAGACGTTTCCAGTTTTGGCGCGTCTGACGTGGATCGGAACGGGAATCCAGATAATTCACACTTGAGTTGAGGGTAAAGCAATCCGACTTGTCTCCCCACTCGAAGCCCTTGCCGAGATACAATAGCTTACTCTTCATGTCTGACTTAAACCTAGCGTGCAGGTCTTTGCCTCCGCGCTTTCGAGTGATGTTGATCAGTCCACTGGTCAAATCGCCATACTTCACCGAGGCTATCCCACGGACAATGTCCACATTTTCAATGTCTTCGGTGCTAATTTCACGCATGTCGGTACCGAAATTGACATAACTGCTGCCATAATTGCTGTAAGCTGGCGTGGACTGCAAGTTGGCATCATTGTTCACCGGACGTCCGTCAATCATGAAACGCGTTCCCAAAGCAGAAGTCGCATAATTGGCGTTAGATAACGCATTGGCGGACCGAAGGTTGATGAGCTGAGGACTTCCTAGCGCGGGATCTTTTGCCATCCCTCCCGGCAGCAATTCCAGCAGGTCTGCAAAGCTGGATGGCTGAATATGTGCGATTGCGTCCCGGCCAATCCTTGTTGAGGATGTTACCCCTTTATTCTCAACAGCAGTGACTGTCACCTCATTCAAAACTTCCGTGTCGGGGACGAGCCTTTGTGAAAGATCCATGTCTGCCGACAGTGTGATTTCGCGAGAGACCGCCTTGTACCCGACATAGGAAAACTTCACGGTATATTTACCTTCGGACAGCCCGTTAATCTGATACCTGCCGTAATTGTCAGCCACGTCCCACTTTACTGTCTGGCCGCCTTTCTCCACTGCCACAACGGCCTCGGACAATGGAGTGCCATCGTTCGCGTCCGTCACTGTTCCCGAAACCGAAAACAGCCTGCTGACAACAATGAGTGCGGATAATAAACACGACATAATAACCACTGTTTGAAAACAGCGGCAAATTTAGGCAGCCCCGATTTTCGCCACAATACCAAGATTTTGGCATTCAATCGGCTGGCATCCCAATTTGTTGGGGTTTTGAATATGAGGACGGACATATTCAGAATGAAAAGATTACTTTTGCCGCCAAAAACCATTGAATATGGAAGAAAATGTCATCATTTGCGATCATCTCACCCATTATTACGGTAAACGATGCATCTACTCGGACCTTAGTTTTACCGTAAAGAAAGGGACAATCACCGGGCTTCTTGGCAAGAACGGAACCGGCAAGACCACCACAATCAACATCCTTATGGGCTACCTGAAGCCTACTTCCGGACGCTGCACCGTGTTCGGAGAAGATGCCTCGAACATCAGCCCTGACACCAGAGCGAGAATCGCCCTGCTGCTGGAAGGTCATATTCAGTACTCATTCATGACCATCGAGCAGATTGAGAAGTTCTACTCTAAATTCTACCCGAAATGGAACAAGGAGGCCTACTATGAACTGATGTCAAGGCTGAAAGTGGCACCAGGTCAAAGAATATCCAACATGAGCAACGGGCAAAAGTCTCAGGTGGCGCTAGGTCTGATACTGGCGCAGAACGCAGACCTGCTCGTGCTAGACGATTTCTCCCTTGGACTTGACCCTGGCTACAGGCGGTTGTTCATTGAATATCTTCGTGATTATGCAAAGTCAGAGGGAAAGACAGTTTTCATGACCTCTCACATCATCCAGGACGTTGAGAAACTGGTGGACGACTGCATCATCATGGACTACGGCAAGATCCTGTTCCACGACAAGATTGGAGTGCTTACTGGAAGCCTTGTGAAATACACCTACCTGAACGGTGGTTCCACCAAGATGCCGTCCGCTGATTTCATCCTGCATCCTTCCGAGTACAGAGGCAGGACAGAGTTCTATTCCTTTGCCCCGAAAGACAAGATCCTTTCTGAACTGAAGGCCGATGGCATCGACACGGAAACCCTGAAAGCCGAAGAAATGAATTTGGAAGACGCCTTCATCGGCCTTACAGGAAAATATTAATACTATGATAAAATCACTGATCTACAAAGAATGGCTCAAGACAGGTTACATACTCGCCTGCCTTGCTCTGCTGCTAGCTGGATTCACCGCATACGATTTTCTTGCACTGTCAAAAAACGCGGAACTTCAAGGCTACGGATTCCTTTGGTCTTATGCTGTAAACAAGAACAGCATCCTAGTCGATAATCTAATTTATCTGCCTGTAATCTGCGGCTTGGTGTTAGCAGTGGCCCAGTTCATCCCAGAAAGTTACCGCAAGTGCATCAAACTGACCCTTCATCTGCCGTTGCCGCAAGCAAAGACAATAGCGGTAATGCAGGGCTACGGAATAGTCATGTTGTCATTTCTGTTCATAGTGCAGGCTGTAGCCTTATCCATCTTTCTGAACCACTATCTGGTTGTGGACCTCGTGTGGAGAATACTCTTCTCATTCTTCACGTGGTACTGTGCTGGGCTATGCGCGTACATCTGGCTGAGCGCGGTATGTCTTGAACCTAAATGGAAGATGAAGTTGGCAGAACTCGTGCTGGCGTTCGCGCTTCTGAGTTCATTCTATCTCTCACCGCAGTCAATGGCGTACCGCCACGGCATACTGCCAATGTTCGTGGTCACGACACTTCTCGCAACGCTGCTCATTCACTATAGCGTAAGAAGGTTCAAAGATGGAGTTCAATAAAATATTTATCTAGTTATGAGAAAGTTAGGCAATTTATATTTATCCATTATCGGGGTGCTGTTAGCCATTTGGCTGCTCCCACGGCTTTACTATATCATCACTGCGGAATCATATTCAACCCCTTTCACCCTCTACAGCTGCACCATCGGAGACTTTGTCTCTCTTAAGGACCGCGCGGGCAAGGACTTTGTGTTCAACGACACACAAGGTCGTGAGTATGGAGACAGCGTGCTTCCGTTCTTCTATTACCGGGTTCTAAGCAGCAGGAACAATGTACCTGAGGTCATAAACGGGAAGCAGTTTACAGGAGAAGAAATCGAACGAAACAATATCATTTTCTCAAGTACTCCAAGGGAAGTAAACTCCGAGACTCCCAATGTTTACATGCTATTGGAATCAAACCCTCCACGTTTGGAGCTGGAGGATGCTGAATATGCCATGGTAACGCGCAAGGATAGATTCAAGGTTGTCGAAATAGCGACCAACAAATGCGCGGAAATGCTTGAAACGGCTTTGAACGAAGCCCTTGACTCAATCGGGTTCAAGTTCCCAGCCAAGATAGTGTCGGGCAATCCTAGCACTCGAAAAGCCTACGATGAAGGCTACATGCTCACTGACGCTGACGGGAAGTTGTTCCATCTCAAACTAGTGGATGGCAAACCATGGGTCGAAAGCATCCGAACCGACAACGGGCTGGACATAAAGCATGTTTTCATCACAGAAAATGACAACAAGGCTTCCCTAGCCTACATTTTCGACTCAGAGAACAGGTTCTATGTTCTGGACAGCCTGAGAAGGATTATCCGCACAGATGTCGTAGCGGATGTCACGAAGCAGGAGGTCCTCCTTGTAGGTGATGTCCTCAACTACACAATTCGGGTAAGTGACTCACACGGAGAAGATTTCTGGGCTTTGGAAACCGGTAGTCTAAAGACTTTGAAAACCATGCGTCGGGACTATCCAGAGCCGGAAAGCATCAATCTGTCTAAGTACATCTTCCCTGTCAGACTGGTTCTCAACTCCTCTCTTGACACAAGCATCAAGCCTCGGTTCAAGGTCTTCTCATAGATTGGTCTAGGTCTGAGTGCCAAAAACATGCGTGCTCAGATGAACGTATTGATGTCTGCTTATTGTTTTTTTTGTATCTTTGTCAGTAAGATGGCTTCGGGAGACGGAAACGTCGATGATGGAAGGTCTTGATTAACCATAATTGATTCAGGAAAACACTATGTACAAGAGAGTTTTGCTTAAATTGAGCGGAGAGAGCCTGGGCGGGTCCGTTGGAAAAGGACTTGATCCTGAGAGCCTGCGGAGATATTCAAAGGAGATTGCGCAGGCAGCTAAGGCTGGACTACAGATTGCCATCGTCAATGGCGGAGGCAACATATTCAGAGGCCTTCAGGGGCTTGATAAGGGATTTGACCGCGTTGAGGGGGACAGGATGGGGATGTTGGCGACGGTGATAAACTCTTTGGCTCTCAGTCAGTTCATTAAGGATGAAGGAGTTAAGGCCGAGGTGTTCTCCGCGACTCCAATGGAACCGCTTGTTCGCTACTACAACCGTGACAATGCTGTCAAGGTGCTGGAGGATGGTGGCGTAGCCCTTATTGCTGGGGGAACTGGCAGCCCGTTCTTCACAACCGATTCAGGAGCTGCGCTCAGAGCGCTTGAGATTAAAGCTGATGTGGTTCTGAAAGGGACACGTGTGGATGGCGTCTATACGGCTGACCCTGAGAAAGATCCTACCGCTGTCAAGTACGATGAATTGACATTCGACGAGGCGATGTCCAAGCACCTTAAGGTTCTCGATCAGACCGCTTACGCCCTTTGCAACGATGGGAACATGCCAATCATCGTCTTCGATGTGAACGGTGAGGGCAACCTGCTGAAATTGGTGAATGGAGAAAAAGTCGGGACGCTTGTTCATAAGTAGCAGCCTACTTGGCAATTTGACAGATTATTAAGATAACAATTAACACAATACACTATGCTTACAGATAAAGCGAAAGAAATCATCAGCGGAGTGAAGTCCAAAATGGAAGACTCTGTCCTGTTCCTTGAGGAAGATCTCAAGACCTACCGTGTAGGAAAGGCAAATCCATCCATTCTCAACAATGTGACTGTGGATTACTATGGAGCTCCGACCCCAGTTCCTCAGGTGGCTTCGGTAACAGTTCCTGACGCAAGGACAATTGCGATTCAGCCTTGGGAAAAGAGCATGATCCCTGTCATTGAGAAAGCAATCATCAATGCCAATCTTGGATTTACCCCTTCTAACAATGGTGAGGTCATCCGTTGCCCAATCCCTGCTCTCACTGAGGAAAGGCGTAAGGAGCTCATTAAGAAGGCTAAGGCCACAGGCGAGAACATCAAGGTCGCAGTCCGCAATGCTCGCCGAGACGGAGTGGATGCTCTGAAGAAGGCTGAAAAGGCTGGAGATTTCTCCGAGGATGTGCGTAAGGAAGGCGAGGATGAGATTCAGAAAATCACTGACATCAAGGTTAAGGACATTGATGAACTCGTCTCAGCAAAGGAAAAGGAGATAATGACCGTCTAATGAATGTTTTAGGGTAGCGCAAGTGATTGTCCTGCCGCTATTCTAGCATATTCATTAAATTTTTTAGTAACATTTTCTCTTGATTTTACTATCTTTGCAACGTTATGATGCTAAGCACACGATTTTACTCTTTTGGTTTTTATTTCTTTTACCGCAACAAGTAGAAGACCGGATGAGCATGTGCAAAAGTATTCAGAAATAAGATAGATGAATATACGGCTGTCCGGTGTTTTTCCGGGCAGCTTTTATTTTACGAACGAACTTGATGAATATGACAAAAGTAGCAATTCAAGGCTATCGAGGTTGCTTCCATGAGCAGGCTGCGAGGGAGTTCTACTCCGCGCGTGGGGAGAAGATTTCCATAGTGGAATGTCCGACTTTCGAAGGACTGTTCAAGGCAGTGGCCTCCGGTGAGGCTCAGGCTGCTGCGATGGCCATCGAAAACACGATCTCAGGAGGTCTTATCCCCAATTTCGAACTTCTGAGATCCCACACTTACAAGATCAAAGGTGAGGTGTACATCCCCATACATCAGAACCTTATGGCGCTGCCCGGACAGGACATCCACGACATTAAGGAGGTGCGTACGCACTACATGGCCATCAACCAGACTCGTCAGTTTTTCGAGCGCAACTGCCCGTGGATCACGATGGTGGAGTCTGAGGACACGGCCAAAAGCGCTATTGACATCGCGACTGATGGGCTTAAGGGAGTCGGGGCGGTCGCCTCGGAACTGGCGGCTGAGCAGAATGGTCTGGAGATTCTGGCTCGCAGCATAGAGACGTATAAACAGAATTTTACCCGTTTCCTGATTTTGGATGATGCCATCACGGTTCCCCACCGCGAAATCAACAAGGCATCGCTGTGCTTTACCCTGCCGCACAAGCCAGGCTCTCTGGCTCAGGTACTTACAATTCTCTCGTTCTACGAGATGAACCTTACCAGAATCCAATCCCTGCCAATTCCTGGTCAAGAGTGGCAGTACTTCTTCTACGCGGACATCAAGTTCGCGACCTATGGCCGCTACCGTCAGGCTTTGAGGGCGGTAAGACCCCTGATGGAGGGACTTAACATTTTAGGCGAATATAAATCTTCAATATCATGATCATTGAACCTGCAAAAAGGACATTGTCTGTCAAGGAGTATTACTTCTCCCGCAAACAGAAGGAGTTAGATGCGCTGAATGCTGAGCGTACAGCGCGTGGTGAGGACAAAATCATCAGTTTGGGAATTGGTGCTCCGGACGGGATGCCTCCTAAAGATGCGATTGACGCTTTGGTCGAGGCGGCCCCAAAGCCGGGGAATCACGTGTACCAGAGTTACAAAGGGCTTCCTGAGTTGCGTCAGGCGTTCGCTGACTGGTACTCACGCTATTACGGTGTAACTCTGAATCCTAACGGTGGCATCCAGCCGCTTGTCGGATCAAAGGAAGGAATATTCTTGATTTCAATGACGTTCGTAAATCCGGGCGACAAGGTACTGATTCCGGATCCTGGCTATCCAACCTACACTTCGTCTTCAAGATTGGCGGGTGCGGAGATTGTCACTTACGATCTGAAAGAGGAGAATCATTGGTGGCCTGATTTCGATGCCTTGGAGAAGATGGATCTGGAAGGAGTGAAGGTGATGTGGACAAATTATCCGAACATGCCGACCGGAGCGAAGGCCACACCGGAGCTTTACCAGAGGCTAGTGGATTTTGGATTGAAGCACAAGATATTGATAGTGAATGACAATCCATATTCATTCATCCTTTGTGGGAAGCCGATTTCCATTTTGGCCGCAAAAGGGGCCGAGAAGTGCTGTCTTGAACTGAACTCGCTGAGCAAGTCGCACAACATGAGCGGTTGGCGAATCGGAATGGTCGGTGGAGATCCGGAGATGATCACCGAGATTTTGAAGGTCAAGAGCCAGATGGACTCTGGAATGTTCAAGCCGTTGCAGCTTGCGGGAATCGCGGCTCTGAACCAGAGCCCGGAGTGGTTCGAGGAGCTGAACTCTGAATATGTCCGCAGACGTGTTGCGGCAGGTCGGATCTTTGACACTCTCGGAGCAACTTATGACCACGACACTGCTGGGTTGTTCCTTTGGGGGCGGGTGCCGTCCAAATACGCGGAAAACGGGATGACAGCCAGTGAGGTGATTTCGGAACGCGTTCTGCATCAGGCGGGTGTGTTCATCACTCCGGGATTCATCTTCGGAAAGAACGGTGAGGATTACATCCGCGTTTCACTTTGCGCGAGGCCGGAAGTACTTGATCGTGCTAACAAAAAAATAGAAGAAGTCATTGATAAGATCATTTAGACGAGGCACTTCGACAAGGTCACTTCGGCAGGCTCAGTGACCGAGTCGAACGGTTGCTGAGCTTGCCGAAGCAACAAAGCGGTAAACTGTTATAAAAGTATGATAGTAGGAGTAATAGGTCTGGGCTTGATCGGAGGATCAATGGCCATAGACTTGAAACGCAGAGGCTTTGCCAAGACGGTTCTCGGAGTCGAGGCCGATCCGGTGAACGCTGCAGCAGCCGAAAAGATGGAGCTGGCCGATGAGATTGTTCCTTTCGAGGAATGTGTCCGCAGAAGTGACATCACTGTGATTGCCATCCCGGTCGGTGCAGCGGTGAAGATGCTGCCACAGGTGCTTGACATATTCAAGGAAGAAGGGAACGGGAAGAAAATCGTGATTGACACTTGCTCCACGAAGAGCAACATCGTCCGCGCTGCTCATTACCATCCGTTACGTGGCCGCTACGTGGCGACGCATCCGATGGCTGGTACTGAATATTCTGGGCCTTGGGCGGCCATGCCGAACCTCTTCGACGGTCGAGCTTGCATATTCGCAAATGCTGAAGATTCAGATCCGCATGCGTTGAAAATCGTTGAGGAGCTGTACGATGCGCTGAACATGCGCCCACTTTTCATGAATGCCGACAGCCACGATGTGCACACCGCCTATGTCTCGCACATCTCGCACGTCACTTCCTTCGCGCTGGCACTTACGGTTCTTGAGAAGGAAAAGGATGAGAAGCACATTTTTGACCTGGCATCGGGAGGCTTTTCGTCAACCGTGCGTCTAGCCAAAAGTTCCGCTGAGATGTGGACCCCGATTCTGGCACAGAACAGGGACAATGTGCTGCATGTTATCGACACGTATCTAGAAAAGATGAGACTGTTCCGAGACGCAATTGCTGACTTTGACGCAGATCGAATCACCGAACTTATTCATGAAGCTAATAGGATTAAAAAGATTTTGAGATAGTTATGGAACGAACACTTGACATTATCCCCGTTTCGGAGTGGGGATTCTTCGATGAGAGCATTCCCCCTCTTGTCATCGCTGGACCTTGCAGCGCTGAATCAGAATTGCAGGTCATGATGACCGCGAAAGGCCTGCGCGAATTTGGGATTCATGTTTTTAGGGCTGGAATATGGAAGCCTCGCACTCACCCCGGATCTTTCGAGGGTGTCGGTTCTCCCGGTCTTAAATGGCTCCAGAAGGTTAAGAATGAATATGGCATGAAGGTCTGCACAGAGGTTGCCAACGAGAAGCATGTCTATGAATGTCTGAAATATGGCATCGACATGGTTTGGATTGGGGCTCGCACGACAGCCAATCCGTTTCTGGTTCAGGAGATTGCTGATGCGCTGAGGGACACTGACATTCCTGTCCTGGTCAAGAATCCTGTCAATCCGGATTTGGATCTTTGGGTTGGTGCCTTGGAAAGGCTGAATCAAGCGGGTGTCAAGAAGTTGGGCGTGATCCATCGTGGTTTTTCCACTTCTCAGAAGATTCCGTACAGAAACCTTCCTGGTTGGCAGATTGCTGTGGAGTTGCGTACTCGTTATCCTAACCTTCCGTTCTTTGCGGATCCGAGTCACATGGGTGGCTCCAGACAGTATCTTAAGGAATTGTCGCAGAGGGCGATGGATCTTGGATTGGATGGTCTAATGGTCGAGTCCCACTGCGATCCATCGTGCGCTTTAAGTGATGCCAAACAGCAGTTGGTTCCGTCCGACTTGAAGACATTGCTAGAGAGCCTTACTGTCCGTCAGAAGGTTTCCAATGACAAGGAATATCTCGAAGGCATCGAGCAACTTCGTTCACAGATTGACGTGATTGACGAGAATCTTCTGATGGCTCTTGGCTCCAGAATGGAGATTTCCCGCAAGATTGGCGAGTTCAAGAAGGCTCACAACATCGCCATCGTCCAGGCCGCCCGTTGGGACAGCATTTTGTCCTCGATGATCGAACAAGGCAAGCAGTACAGCCTCTCCGAGGAGTTCGTCACTGCTTTCTTCACTGCCATCCACGAGGCCTCTGTGGTCGAGCAGAACAGGATTTTAGAGGGGTAGGTGTCACCGTCAATGTGGCGAAAGGGAAACCTCTATGGCAAATTTTGCACGTTACCAAAATTTGCCATAGAGGTTTCCCTTTCTTGTCCCCTGTCACACTGAACCAGAGGTCGCTGAACTTGTCTAAAACTGGTAGCCGAGTCCGAAGGTGAGGGTGTTGCCGAGGATGTCGCATGCGGTTAGATAGGCGATGTCAAGGCTTATGCCGAAGATCTTTGCACCGAGTCCGATGGTTGCGAACGATGGTAGCACGGCATTCTCGGTTCCGAAGTGGTAGCCGGCCCGCGCAAAGAGCATATTCTTAAATGAATATTCTGCCCCGACTGCCACTGTGACGTTGCCGCTGAAGAAATAGTCTGTGTCAGAGGACAATCTGATACCGTGGGCTTCGGAGAGGGCTAGTTTCCAGTCAGCTCCTATCGTAGCGGAGGAAGGAAGCTTGAATGAGTCTCCTGCCTCTGACTTCACGGACGAGCCAATGTTTGAGACTCCAGCGGTGATGTTCAGGTCTTCTAGCCTATAGGTCAGAAAGGCATCGGCAGCGATGGCGGAATAGGAATTGTCTTCCGAAAGTTTCTGCGAGGCGAACCGCACATTGGCTCCGGCTGACAGATTTTCCATGATTAAGAATCCCACTCCTGCATTGACAATCATTTCGTTAGGCTTGAAAGTGCCTTTTGAGACACCGTTGTCTGTCATCACGGAATATTCCTCCCCCGTTTGGTAGGCTTCTCCGATTGAAACACCGAATCTATTTCCGACTTTAGCAGCTGCTCCGAAATTAAAGTTGGTCGATTTCACACCATCGGGTGCCCACATCTGGCCTGACACCCCGGCAGACATCCTCTCCGCTGAAAACGGAATCACAGAGGAGTTGCGGAATGATGAATATGCCGGCTCAGTTCCAGAAGCTGCCCCAGCGAAACCCATTCCAGCTGACACCGGGTTCCTATCGATCCCGACAAACGGTAGTCCTTCTTCATTCTGGCCAAAGGCGGGATTAATCGAGATGGCGCACGCAAGTGCAACCGTGAGTATCGTTTGGTGATTCATTACTTTTTGACTATTGTTTGCTTAAACTCTTTGGAATCAAATCTAATTGTCGCAGAATATTTTCCTGGTGCACATCCCGACATGTCTATCTCCGCAGGCTCGAATGCGCTGGCTTTGAGAGTCTTGTCAATCACCACACTGCCAGTAGCAGAAGAGATCTTCACATGAATGTCTGATTGGTCTTTTCCAGTTGCGATTCTCAGAGTGTCTTTGACAGGATTCGGATAAGCTACATATTCAATGGAAGGCTCCCTCACGAGGATTTTGAATTCAGCGGTAGCTGTCGCGTTTCTTGCATCGTAAGCTGTGACGGTAACTGTTGTGGAACCGTATTTGAGCACTGTCCCGGAGATCTTGTCTTCTTCTATCTCATAAGCTGCCAAGGATGGGTTGCTGAGTGTGAGGTTGTAGTCAAGCTTTTCACCATCAGGGTCACTGAAATACTCAGTCATATCTAGGTTGAAACGGCCTTTCGGTGAAGTGAAAAACATGTTTTCGATGTCCTTGATTTTCTGTGGAGGAGTGTTTTCAAGAATTGTGTAGTTGATGTTCTTAGTGGATGTTTCTCCAAATTTGTCCTTTGCGGTCAATTGAACCGTGTACGCCCCGGCCTCAGCATTGTACGCCCTGATTCTTAAGTTCCAATTACCGTCTTTGATCTTGTCGAAAGCGTCTGCGTTTGATCCACGTTTGTACTCGCAGGTGAAAGTGTGCCCGTCAGGATCGTAGATCGACACATTGACATCCCTGATTTCATGCGATTTGAGTATCAAATCATCAACGCCCCGAAGCTCGATGATGGGAGGGTTGTTTTTCTCTGTGGTGAAGCTAACGATTTCACTGGCTTCGCCATAGGTTTTTGAGAAGGAGAAACCAATCACCTTGACAAAGTACTCGGAGTTGAAATCAAGGTCACTGAACGTTGTCTCCATGGTCTCGTTGAACCTTGCATCTGAAATAACAATTGTTTGTGAAACATCTGACAGCTTTCCAGAAGCCGGATCAGCGGCTTCCACAGCGGCCTTGTTTTTTCCGAATATGATTGAATAACCGTAAGCAGGATGTCCCTCCGCGTCTCCAACAGAGCTCCATGAAAGAGTGGCTGAGTTGGAAGCAACCGATGCTTTGATGCCATTAACCTTTCCGGGAACGAAATCTGAGCCATAGGTCAATGCGGCCATTGCGTCAACCAACCCGCCTATGTTTTTAGGAACAGCCGTGGTGTTCTTTGTTGAAAGGAGGCGATCTTTGAGTTCCTCGCAAGTAAATCCTTGACCTCCAAGGTAGGAAACTAGCAGTGCAGCGACACCTGAGACGTGAGGGCATGCCATTGAGGTCCCTTGTAAATTGCTATATCTATTGTTCGGATAGGTGCTAAGGATTGATGTTCCCGGTGCTGCAATGTCCACGAAGTCTCCGTAGTTGGAGAAGGAGGCTCTGTTTCCGTAATTGTCAATCGCTGCCACAGCGATCACTGGCTCATAGTTGGCTGGAACTCCATTTTCTATTCCATCGTTTCCTGCCGCGAACACAACCAGCCCACCTTTCATCGGGGAACCTAGTAGTTGGTTACCATCGTTGTCGCACCCTGCGTATTTGATGAAGTAGTCGATGGCGACCTTGTCTGCAAGACTGACTTTCCCTGCCATTGCGTTGGCTAGTTCTGAGCTATTCAATCTTCCATCTCCATCTCGGTCATAACTGTAGGCCCAGCTGTTCTGGCAGATCACTGCCCCATGGTCCGCTGCCCATTTTATAGCTACCGCACTGCTCCCGTTCAGTGTCATTCCGTTCATGTCTCTGAGAATCTCGCAGGACATTATCGTGACACCTTTCTTTCCGCTTGCTGCATCTCCCCCGGCAACTCCACAGACTCCTACACCATTGTTGTTGACGGCTGCGATGGTTCCTGCTACATGTGTCCCATGAGAGCCCGCGACTATTTTCGAGTTAAAATTGATGGCATTGTAATGTTCTGTCCCACAGTTAGCAGCAAGATCTTCGTGCGTCACATCCACTCCCTCATCGACCACGGCTACTATTACTCTTGGGTCTCCTGTAGTGTAACCACTCCAGATAGGGGCCACATTGATGTCGCAGCCATTAGGGTTATTAAATCCCCATTGTGATGAAAGCTTCGGATCGTTGAACTCCTCAACCTTTATCGTGCGTTGGCTCTCAACATATTCAATTCCATGCACTGATCCCAATTCCACAGCCGCTCTCGTCTGTGGAACATCGTCTCCAAATTTGACGACATACCACTTGTGAAGTCCTTCACGCCTTGTTCTTGGTTCGTATTCTCCAGCATCTGGGAACAACCTGCTGATGGAAGTGATTCCGATTTCATCCAAGGCTTGATTCAGCCCCATTGATTTTGTGACTATCTTCCCACGATTCAAGTCGTCCTCGATTAGCGCAATCATTTCATCGTTGAACTTCACGAAAGCCTCTCCTTGGACAATAGAGTGATCAACTTCTTTTATCGCGTTAACACCCTCTCTGTCAGGAGTATAAATTTCTTCTTTAGAGCATGAATATATAGACACGAGTGCCAGTAATGGCAGATAAAGTCTTCTCATTATGTTATAAATCATTAGTTCAGAGGTTTCCCTAGCTGAGGATTGATCAGACAACCTTCCATCCATCGATGCGACGGGCGGAGGTGGAGAAGTTGACACCGATTTTGAATATCTTTCTGTGGTCATCGGTGAACGGGCGGGCGTAGCCTCGCTCCTCGATCTGGGCAAGGGCTTCGTCCGGAGTGGAGTCGGTCTTGATTTCGATGACGTAGACGTAGTCCTTTGTCTTTATGAGGATGTCGATGCGACCGTTGGAGGTCGTGCGCTCTGTCTCGACATATTCCCCCATCAGCTCGATGATGATGTACATCGCGTACTGGAAGTCCTTTTCGCAGTCTGCTTGAATCTGGTAGTTGGTTCTGGCGAAGAGGGCGTCCAGGCGGGTCATGAAGGAATCGGGCTTGCCGGCTTCGACATCCATCGACATGAGGGAGATGAGGGTGTTGGTAGAGTCGCTTTGGACCGGAGCGTAGTAACCTAACAGGAAATTGAGGAAGCCGTCCTTCACCTCTAAGTTTGGGAAGCCGAGGGTGTATAGGTTGAAACGAGGGTCGAAGCCTTTGATGGTGAGGTAGCCGCTCTGGTATAGGAGTGGGACAGGGTTAAGGAATGCTGTGTTCACGTCTGTTAGAAGCGATGAGCCCACGAGGTCGCTTGACAGGCGAGTTACATCGTAGGAGGTCTTCCTCATTACCTTGACAAGGAAAGAAGGGGTGCCAGTCTCGAACCAGTACTCCTTGAACTTAAGGCTGTCAAATGTGTTCAAGAGACTGAATGGATTATAGACCCCGATTGAATCTTCGCAGAAATGATAGCCATCGTACATTAGGGCAAGTTTCTGCTGGCACTCTTCTTCGGAAAGGCCATTGGCATCAGCAAGTTCCCTAACACTATCTGAGAAATAGTCTTTGAGATCTGCCTCTGAAATTCCGCAGATGTCCGTGTAACGAGCATCCATTGAGATGTCCGTCAGGTTGTTCAGGTCACTGAACACGCTCATCTTGCCGAGCTTCGTGACTCCGGTGAGAAATGCGAAGTGGATGAACCCTCCATGACCTTTCATCACACCGTAGAAGCCACGGAGCGTCTCTCGCATCTTGTCCTGAAGCTCCGGGCGGTCAAGATTGTCGATGACAGGCTTGTCATATTCATCAATCAAGATGGCTACTTGGCGACCGGTCTTCTGGTAGGCAGCTTCAATCACGTTACCGAAGCGGATTCCGGGAATGCCGGAATTGTTCTCGCTTCCGTATTCTCTTTCCCATTTGCAGAGAGCGTTGTCAAGTACCTTTGCTATCACATCCTCCTGATTGTAAGCTACTCCGCTCAAGTCTAGATGCAGCACCGGGTACTCCGTCCAGTCCTTCTCCAGCGATGCGATGGCCAGTCCCTCGAACAGTTCCTTTTTCCCCTGAAAGTACGCCTCCATAGTTGACACCAGCAGGCTCTTGCCGAACCGTCTCGGACGGCTCAGGAAGTAAAATTTCCCTGTCGTTGCCAACTTGTAAATAAGCTCAGTCTTGTCAACATAGACATACTCGCCCCTGCGGATGTCCTCAAAGTTCTGTATTCCAATCGGGTAAAGCATACGACCTATTTTTTGGTTCATTCCCTACAAAGATAAAAACTTTTTTGGACTATGGAGAGCATCGGGGTGACTACACTATTTCAACAGAGACAGCCGCTTTTCAATCAATTCTTTGTACCGGACTATAGTCTCGTCGGGAAGAAATGACCTGTCCAGAATGTCAAACCAAAGAGGCTTGTTTGAGATCATTCTGTCAATTATCCACCTGCATACCTTGGTTTCAATTCCGGCCGTTGTCATCGCTTTTTCGAAAGAGGATCTGTCAAATCCTATTATGCCCTTTTTGCCTTCTGTCCCGCTTCCCTCCAAAGGCATAGCCAGTTCGTCTTTATCCTCAATCCCTGTCAGAAGCACCGCAAGCAGGTCGTATGCTGGTGAGAGGAAGTAATCATAGCCATCAGTCGAAATCAATGAGAAATTCTTGCAGTGCATGTCCGAGTTCCCCGTTATCCACGAGAACAGCACAATCTCCCAAAAACGCTGGACATCCAGAAGTGGAGCGGATGAGAGCCTATTCACCACTGCCGACAACTGTGAGTATGAGCCAAGGTATTTATGTTCTGTCAGTCTGTTTGTAAGTTGACACATGTCCAGCATAGAGTATTTCTGTCCTTTCGGTCCTCTGTCCATTCTTTTGGTGATGTAGGCGAGCTCTCCGTCCGACATTCTGATCAATCCGTGCCTGGCAGTGCGGATTCCCGAAGCCTCCGCCATGTTCATTGTCACATTCTCCAATTCCGGCATTGACTTATAGACAGAACTTTGCGGTTTAAGAATATATCCTCCCCACAATCCTACGATAGTCAGCCTATCCTCTTCGTTGCGGCCTCCCTTGTTGATGTCCAAAGCCAGCTTGGCCTGAACTCCGGTCACTGAGGTGCTGGATTTGATGACCTCCAATGCCAGTTCAGAGATGTTATTTCTTGAATATGGCAATATGGGTGCTTTCGTACATCCGAAAAGCCTTCTTGCGCAAGATGAATGATAGACCCTTTCGCTTTCCTTCAAGGCCTTGCCGCAGCAGAGGCATCTGTTATTCGTCTCCATAATGCTCTCTTACACTAAGATTACCGATGCAGTCCTTGCAACAAACCAGAAGCAAAGACATTCTGTCTCTCGCATCTATTTTCCAAGATTTATGAACAATGTCAAGCAACCATCCTTCTGGAATCAGTCCGTCGAAGACAGGAAACATCATCTCTTTGGAATATTCAGTCTCTGTCAGCGGCATTGTAGGGCTAATGGCCTTGGCACCAGGGGATTTCAGATAATCGCTGTCATAAGAAAAATGATACCCTTCCGAATCCTCTGTCAGAATCCCACAGAATGTGTCATCAATGTAAATGTCAGCCTTTTTCATCATTCATTGATCTTATGTGCCTGAAGTTCCTCCCCGAAAAGCTTGAGCACTTGATTGACCTTGTCTAATTGGACAGTGCTTTTGCCGTTTTCAAGTTCCCTGACGAATCTGACACCGACCCCTGACCTTTCAGCCAGTTCAATCTGGGTCAATCCGAATGATTTCCTTTTTTCACGAATATGTTCCCCGATACTCATGGTAAATAATCCCTTTCGGGTGCAAATATAATGAAATTACATCAATTTCATCCCTGTCGGGATTAATCTTATCTTGCTGTATGTGCGGTTTACCATGAAAAGTCAAGAGTCTTTACGGCAATGGTATCTACCGTTGAATACCAGTCTGTCAGAACTATCAGCCGCATATCTGGCTATAAGACAACCTTCCATCCATCGATGCGACGGGCGGAGGTGGAGAAGTTGACTCCAATTTTGAATATCTTCCTGTGGTCATCGGTAAACGGGCGGGCGTAGCCTTTCTCCTCGATCTGGGCGAGGGCTTCGTCTGGGGTAGAGTCGGTCTTGATTTCGATGACATAGACGTAGCCCTTGGTTTTGATAAGGATGTCGATGCGACCGTTGGAGGTCGTGCGCTCTGTCTCGACATATTCCCCCATCAGCTCGATGATGATGTACATTGCGTACTGGAAGTCCTTTTCGCAGTCAGCTTGAATCTGGTAGTTGGCTCTGGCAAAGAGGGCGTCCAGGCGGGTCATGAAGCTTTCTGGGTTGCCACTGCGGATGTCCCTGGTCATGCGCGAGATGAGCATCATCGGAGTTTCTGATCCGACCGGGGTGTAATACCGCATCAGATAGTTCAGGAAACCATGCTTGACCTCCCTGTTCGGGAAGCCCAGACGATACATCTGGAAATCCTCGTCGTAACCCTTGATGGTGAGGTAGCCGCTTTGATAGAGCAGAGGGACGGGGTTCAAAAACACAGTGTCCAGGTCCGTAAGAAGCGAGGAGTCGGCCTCCTGCTCAGACAGGCTCGTGATGTCATAGGAGGTGCTCTTCATCACCTTGACGAGGAACGACGGGGTGCCCGTTTCGAACCAGTATTCCTTGAACTTCATGCTGCCAAATGTATTCAGGAGGCTGAATGGATTATAGACCCCGATTGAGTCTTCGCAGAAATGATAGCCGTCGTACATCAGGGCAAGTTTCTGACGGCACTCTTCTTCGGAAAGACCGTTGGCTTCGGCAAGTTCTTTGACACTTTCCGGGAAATAGTCCTTGAGGTCGGATTCCGAGACCCCGCAGATGTCCGTGTATCGTGCGTCCATCGAAATGTCCGTCAGGTTGTTCAAGTCGCTGAACACGCTCATCTTGCCGAGCTTCGTGACTCCTGTAAGGAAGCCAAAACGGATGAAAGCATCCTTGCCTTTCATCACACCGTAGAAGCCGCGGAGCGTCTCGCGCATCTTGTCCTGAAGCTCCGGACGGTCAAGATTGTCGATGACGGGCTTGTCATATTCATCAATCAGGATGACAACTTGGTGACCGGTCTTCCCGTATGCGGCATCAATGATGTCCTTAAACCTGGCTGGATATGAGTCAAAACGTTGGGTGACGCCAAATTTGGCCTCCATGTTGGCTAAATGCTGTGACAGAGTGACATCCAATGCGGACTCGTCATTGTACGACTCTCCGCTTAGATCGAAGTGCAGCACCGGGTACTCAACCCATTCCTTCTCCAGCGATGCGATGGCCAGCCCCTCGAACAGTTCCTTTTTCCCCTGAAAGTACGCCTCCATAGTTGACACCAGCAGGCTCTTGCCGAACCGTCTCGGACGGCTCAGAAAGTAATATTTCCCCGTCGCTGCTAGCTTGTAAATAAGCTCAGTCTTGTCAACATAGACATACCCGCCCCTGCGGATGTCCTCAAAACTCTGTATTCCAATCGGGTAAAGCATACGGCCTGTCCTTTAGTTCATTTCCTGCAAAGATAAGAACTTTTTTGGACTAAGGAGCATTGTTTAGGACAGTTATGACCATGACCTCATATTCACGCCACATGTGTGACGGGAATATGAGAAATTCACTATTTGTGATTGTTTGGATGATTCGATGCTTCGACAAGCTCACCAACAGCAAGTGCAGGCACAGACTAGATTGCAGCATCGGTGACATCCGAAGGAATGGAGGTTTTCTTGTAGGTGTCCACCTCTCCGGAAGTGGAAGTAAGCGTCAGCTGAGTGTCGGAGGAAGAAAGTTCCACCTCGTAGGCCGAGCCCCACTGCTTGCCGTCGGAATATTTCCCTGAAAGGGTCGTCCCGTCCAGAATGTAGGTCCCTGAATATTTATGATACCTCCCAGTTCCCAGCATCTGGTACATTGTGAAAGACTTGTCACTCGAAAACGAGATGTAAACATCCACAGTCTGGCCACCTAGTGTGGCGGCCTTGGTCTGCACATTCACAAGATTCCACTCACCAGTAATGTCAAGTAGTTTTTCCTCTTTGCCACCTCCGCAAGACATAAGCATAGTCAAAGAGAATATTGCGATTATTAATTTCTTTAACCCAATCATAACCAACCTCCATTTTCACTTTTGAACGGTCTTACAACAACTGACACTGTCTGAGACATCTCCATGCCACCGATGGCGTCATCTCCACCGACAGCCTCACCACCACCGACAGCTGTGATTTTGAATTTGGCAGCTCCGCATTTGGTTGGGTGGATAAATAGACGGCCATATTTAATGTAAGGCTCCGCAGTCATGCCTATCGCCTCCGCATCAGCCTTAGAACACTCAACTTTCAAATAGGTCAGATTAATGGAAGCCGTTCCGAAAGCCTCAGAAAGATCAACCCACTGCTCCTTTCCAGTTTCAGCTGTAAGACAAGGGGTACCTTCAATCTTCATCATAAGCCGCCAAGCATCGATTGAGCCGGTGCCCATCTTTTTGCGATAATTTGCCAAAGGCACTCTATGACTTTCACCGGCAGAAGCATAATTCTTCTTCCCTGCGGAAGCCAGTTTGGTTTCAAAATCATTAGCCGAAGAAAGTACCATCTCCTTAAATTCTTTTGCCGAATAATGCTTCCCTAGTTTCTTTGAATATGCAAGGCCGAGAGCCACCACTCCGGAGACATGAGGGCATGCCATCGAGGTCCCTTGCATGTAGCCATAGTCACCATTGCCAAGCTCAGAAGGAAGTGTGGACAGAACCATCGGCTTGTACGAAGTCCAAGGTGCCAGATAGGCCTCTCCTCCTGGTGCTGTGATGTTACAACCAGGGCCATAATTGGTGTAGTAGGCCGGTAAGTAATCCGGGCCAAAAGCAGAGACGCTTATGACATCGTTCAATGCACCCGGATAAGTCGCGTAAGGGTCGCCATCGTTGCCGGATGCGAAAATCGCTATGCCACCGTCAAGGACATCGTTGTTCTTCGTGGCCTCAAAGTAATGGATGGCATCATATTCAAGAGAATTATTCCCTCCATTGCCTTCCTTGTAGGCCAGATCCGATTTGAAAGTTCCTCCAGCATAGCCGAAAGAGCAAGAAATGATGGAGGCGCCCATGTCGGCAGCGTACTTGATGGCCTTCGCGACTATTGATGAAGATCCGCCCATGTTATTGTCAAATATCTGACAAGACATAATCTTCACTCCATCTCCTTTTCCTGATCCTCCAGCAACTCCACTCACACCGAGTCCATTGTTATTGACCGCAGAAATGGTTCCCGCACAGTGAGTCCCGTGACCGGAATCATTTGTTTTGGACCATGTTACAGGACCTTTACTGACAAAGTTATAGCCATGAATATCATCAATATAGCCATTTCCATCGCTATCCTTCCCATTCTCGGTTTCTTTTGGATTCGTCCAGATGTTACCTGCCAGGTCAGGATGGGTGTATTTCACACCCTCATCTACAACTGCAACTATGATTGAATTGTCACCGGTAGTAATAGACCTCCACACATCTGCAACATTGATGTCGGCACCCTTATAGACCGAAGTAGCCACCGAGACATCCCCATTGTTGATGTAGTGCCACTGAGCAGGAAGAGAAGGATCATTGAATATGCTCCCGGACGCGGCAGCGCGTGTAAGGACAGCATCATCCGGCACATACGGATAGGATATTCCGTCAGAGGCCTTTTTGTAGGTGACACCATACTCCACTACACTGACGGACGCGATGCTAGCGAATATTTCAACAGCGGACTGTTGGTCAGCATCATCCGCCATCATGACAGAGTACCACCTGTCCAAACCGGACTGCTTTTCCAGATCCTCTTTCCCAGGCATTGACGTAAACACTTTCTCTATGCCAAGAACGCCATCATGGCAAAGCGCATCTATTGTCTCCGCATCTGGAATCTGATTGAACTTAATCAGAATCTCCCGACATTGTTCACCAGCAGCTCTGGTGTTGACTATCTTGCCGACATCCGGAACTGAAGGCTGAATCAAAGCCTCATCTGCCTTTTCAGAGCAGGATGCAGCCGACAAAACAGCTATCGAAATCAGCGTTAAATATTTACAATTTTTCATGTGTATTAAGATTAACAAGACCCGCCCTGAGGTTTTCAGGCCGGGTCTCGAAACTAATATTCTGTGGTATTACTACCTTTCAATCTTATGCAAATCACTGATAATGTTAGATTTATCAAACGACACAGATTTAGTTGAAGCCTGAATCGCCCTTGAAGAGAAGTTAGCGGTTCTTACCTCACGCTCAGCAGAGATTCCTGCAGGTCTTCCCACTGGATTGACAGATTTCTCAATGACAGCTTTCTTGAAGTCGAGGGACTTTCCGAAAGTGAAGTTCTTCATTGAAACCTGAGGCTGAGAGGCTGCCTTTGCTGCCGCAGAGGTGAAGGTTACATCCTGATTCAAAGCGAATGGCTCGACCGTCCAACCAAAATAACCAGCCTGCACAACATAGGCAAGACAGAAGTTAAATGTCTTTGTTGAAGCATCATAGTAGCTATCAACAAGTTTGCTATAATCTGCATATTCCTCTGGATCAAAGTATGACTTGGCCTCTACCGCATATATTGAACCATAAGAGCTGTGATCTGCTCCTGTATAATTAATAGGAACTACCACCTTTCCTGTAGCAGGGTCATAAGTGAATGTGAAGTCAACATTGTTCCCCCAGTGCTCAATGACATAAGTGTTCTTATAATTAGGGTCCTTGAACACTTCCAAACCAGGATCCGGAACTGGAATGACATTGCCTTTTTCATCCTCATCAGCGAAAAGGAAATTGTAAGTGAAGGTTCCAGTTCCCACTTTCACTCTTGGAAGACCGTCTGTTGTAACCTCAGCTGCTACTAAATCAGAGGCATAACCATTGGTTCCCCAAACAACAAGAGTGTAGCTTGTCAAAGCGGAAAGACCTGTCACAAGATCAGAGTAGCCATAACTGTTGACAACTGTCACAAGGCTGTCACCGACAGACTCCAGATTAGAGAAGATGTCTTCCTCTGTCGCACCAGCAAGAGAAGATGTCTTGAAGACACCCATCTTCACGTCCACGAGATCCTTGCCATAGATGTAGAAGAGAGCGGAGTTGATTCTGGTGTGGCCTTGACCGGCATATCTTGAGGTAAGCTCAAGACCAGCGCTGATGTTGACCTTATAGTTAGCCTCCTCTCCCTTAGCTACATAGCAGAACTCAACGTCAGTGCTCTCCTGAGCCTTGCCGTCAGCATCAAATGAGACAGCTACCAGAGTGTAAACACCTGACTTTTCGAATGAGAGCGCGACAGCTTTGGACTCTGGAACGGCCTGAGCGGAAGTTTCTGTTCCGTCAGCAATTGCCTCTGCGTTCTTCTGTTTGGCAGCTGTGCTGAGAGCACCCTCATAGACAGCGTACTTAGCGGAAGCAACATCAGCACCAAAGGTAAATTCAACAGGAATTTCTCCATTAGCAGTCTCACCGGCCACAGCCTCGATAGTGTAGTCAGTAAGGACAGCACCAGGGAAAGTGATCACGATTGAAGCCTCTTGGCTACCATCCCATCCTCCGATGCCATTCATGTAGTAGAACGGAGCAATCTGAACACCGGCAGGAAGGCCATTTTCCTGATACTGGAGGACAGTGTTGTACGACCAATCATCCTCATTATTAAGGTAACTATTGAATCCACCCGGATGCATCAGCCAAACCTTCGCATTGTAGGTTGTGTTGGTGTAGCCAGTGTTGAAATCATCGTAGAAAACAAGATCTTTCTTTGTGATCTTCGTTTCAGCCTTAGTTCCAGGGAAGACCACATCACCAGGCTTAAGGATGCGGAAGACAAACCATTCGCTGCCATCTACGAAGTTAGTGTAACGCTTTGAGAACGGATTCTCCAATCTAAAGAGGTTCTTGTCATTGTCATTCTGGTAAATCTCGGCAGCCTTCTCGTGGTCCTGCTCCACAGTGAATCCCCACATGAAATTCTCGGTGAAAGCGACTTTGCCCAGCAGATTCCACTTCTCTCTGATAACTGAGAAATCAATCGCGATCGGATTGCTGTTGTACTTTGAAGCGTACTGTGGGTCTGTAATTTCAAAGTTAAGGCCATAAGATATTCCAACTCCGATTTTGTCAAAAGTCAGTTCGATGCTGCTCTCGCTCTGCCCATCTTCGAATCTGAGTTCTGAGACAGTGAACAATCCACTTGTGTCCGAAACCGTAATAGGAACGGTAATGCTACCACTCGTAACTGTACGCATGACGGCTATCGTTGCCTTGGTAGGCTCTGCCGGATCCAAAACCAAGTCTGTCTCCTGCGCAGGGAAATAAACCCCGTAGCAACCATCAACTTCTGGCTCGCCAGGCTGATGCTCTTCCTCCTTGGCGCAGGAGAGCATCAGTGCTGACATAGCAAGAAACGACAATGTGTATTTAAATATATTTTTCATATTCATTCAATTTGATTCGTATGTCCTATGTGATAGATTTAGTCTGTGACACCGTCACGAAGTGAGGCATTCTGTCCGCTGACAGGTTTTGCACCACCCTCATTGTCAACGATGGCCAGATTGGTGTTTAACTCATCGGTGCAGAAGCGGAGAAGCCACCATCCATCATCAGCAGTCATGTTGAAGCGGAAAGCCTCAGGCCAGTTGCTGTCTGATCCGTGGAAGCGGACAAGTGGCTTATTAAGGCGTCTTGCGTCAGAATTTGAGAATCCCTCACCCCAAAGCTCGACTCTTCTCTGGAACCAGACCTCATTCTCAATCGTGCGTCCTGTGGCCTCTGCGTTGTACTGAGGGTCGCGGTAAGTCTTCACGAAGTCATTGAGAATCTTTACACCAGCAGCGGTCTGACCACTCTTAATAAGTCCTTCAGCCTGAATGAGAAGCATCTCTTCAACTCTCATGAACGGCCAGTCCTCCTCGTTGGTTGTCCCACCGATGGTGTACATTCCGAACTTAACGTTGGTGTAAGGCAGGAAGATCATTTTCTCATCTGTAACCTCTTCGGTAGCAATCTGCTGTCCTTTAAGACTACCCCAAGTAAGACCATCAAGGAGCGGAGAATAAAGATCATTGTTGACCCACCATCCCTTACGGACATCGCTGTCAGGAATCTTGTTGTAAAGCAGATTGTTGATGCAGAAATATGACTGAGTTCCAGCTGAATAAGAATTAGCGGAGAAAGAGCGAATCCAAGATGAAGATGTAGCATAAGGGAAAGTCTTGGCGACATCCATTGTCATGTCATAGCCCCAAAGCCAGTTGTGGTCAGCGATGTTGTAGAACGAAGGTGTAGAGACCTCCGCGATGCTTGCAGGAGTGTAGCCTTCAGCTGCCAGTGCAGCATCAGATGCAGCCTCAGCATATTTGCCCATGTCAAGATTGGCTCTTGCACGAAGTCCGTAGGCAACCTGCCTGTCAATCTTTGATTTATCAGGCCTAGTGTAACCTTCAAGGTTTGTGATCGCGAAATCAAGGTCTGAGATGATCTGGTCATAGATTTCCTTAACAGAAGCACGTGGGTTATTCGTGAAGTCGGTTGTGGTCTCAGTAACGAGCGGAACACAAGGCTTGTCAGCGGATGTCTGGTAGTTGAACTGGAAGTAAGGAGCGATGTTCAAGTAGCAGAATGCTCTGACTGCATAAGCCTGAGCGACCTTGTACCTGATTTCAGCCGAAGTCTCCGCTGTGATTTCGCCATAAGCCTTGATCACATCGTTAGCCCTAGCGACCTCGTCATAGACTCCACGGTAACGGATGTACGGATTGGCGTAGTCAGCGTTACGGGAAGAAAGCTCAGAGCATGTGGAGAACCAGTTGTAATTATTGTTCTGTCCTACGATGTCCGCTGCCTCTAGATCATTCGAGAAAGCCATCATCACGAATCCGAAGTCGTCTGGACGATTGGACGAGAACCTACCGAAAGAAAGAGGGTCTCCAAGTTTGGTAAACATGCCACTAAACGTTGCATCTGCCCTGCCAGGAATGATGGATGTTGTTGCCTTAAGCTGACTCTCAAGCATTGTACCTCCCTCAGGGACAATGTCATCAATGTCCGAGCAAGCTCCTAAAGCCGCCATAGCAGCGATAGCGAGGATTGAAGTATATTTATTGTTTTTCATTGTAATGTCCTTTTAATATTAGAATGTCAGAGTGATACCACCTGTGATGTTGCGCATTGCAGAGTAAGCACCAGAGTTCAGACCTGAACCAGATGTAAAGGAACCGATACCCATTGAGTAACGAGGGTCAACACCCTTACGGGCAGTGAGGACTGCGAGGTTCTCACCTGCGACATAAACTCTTACGCTACCGATGTTCAACTTGTGGGTAAGTTTGGAAGGAATTGTGTAGCCAAGGGTCACGTTGTTGACGCTCAGATAGTCAGAACTTACGAAAAACCTGTCAACAGCGGTCTGCCCAACAGTTGTGTCTCCGTCAAGACGAGGGTAGTCACTGTCCTTGTTGGTCTCAGACCAAGCCTTGAGAATATCCTTGTGGATTGCACTACCAGCACTGCTCTGGGTAAGCATCATTGACTGATAGGTACCGTCATAATACTTGCCACCGAGTTGGAATGAGCACTGGATGGAAAAGTCGAAGCCATAAGCGTTGATTGAGGTTCCGAAACCACCATAGACATCAGGTAGAGTGGTTCCGCACTCGAACTGATCAGCCTCGGTAAAGACCTTGGTGGTCGTGGTCTCACCAGTCCAGTTGCCGTCTTCATCCTTAACCTTCTTATAGTAGAGAGCCTGACCTGTTTCATGATCTACACCAGCGAACTTGCGGACGTAGGAATCGTAGAGGGAACCACCAATCTTGTAGATGTAGTTGCTTCCCTTGATGCCTTCCTCGCTTACGCTTGGATCAAGTTCGAGAATCTTGTTCCTATAGTGGCTGACATTGAGGTTCCATGCCCAGTTGAAATGTTTTGTATTGATGATGTTACCATCGAGTGTTAGTTCAACGCCCTTGTTACTGATGGAACCGACATTGACAGGAATCCTACCAGTTGGATTACCAGAAGAAAGCGGAACATCCTTGCTGTAAAGAAGATCGAAAGTCTTGCGGTTGAAGAGCTCAACGGATCCGTTGAGGTAGCCATCGAAGAGCTCAAAGTCAGCACCGACATTGAATGAGTGGGAGGACTCCCATGTCAGATCCTCATTACCCTTAAAGGCAAGAGAGAGGGAATATTCACCTGTTTCCTCATTATAAGAGTGATTGTACTGATCGATGTAAGGGAAGTAGTAGGTAACAGAGCTTCCGAGGTTGTCGTTACCCTGAATACCATAACTTGCCTTCAACTTGAGCATATTCACCCAATTCACATTGCTGAAGAAATTCTCTTTGGAGATCAGCCAGGCAGCGCCCACTGAACCAAAGTTACCCCAGCGATGTCCCTTGGCAAAACGAGAGGATGCATCCCTACGGAAAGATCCGCTGACGAAGTACTTGCCATCGTAGTTGTACTGAGCCCTCGAAAGAAAGCCTTGGGTCATGTAGTCTAGAGTGCTTGAACTTACATCCATTGATTTGGTGCCATCTGCATTATTGAGTTCACCTACATAAGGGTTGAACAGATGGTCATTCTCTCCGGAAAGGGACTGTGATTTAAGCTTGTACATCTCGTAACCAGCGAGAATGTCGAAATTGTGCTTTGTCCCACCGAAATCAGTCTTGTAAGTGGCGAGGTACTGGGTGTTGACCGCAAAAGTTCTGCTGTGAGAGACATAGACAGCACCATCAGTCGAACTGCTTGATCCGAACTGGCTGTAAAGAGCGTTATAGCGGCTGTTTCTGTTCATGACACCAACATTTGCCGTCAAATCAAGGCCTTTAATAGGAGAAACGACAGCACCCCATTTTCCGTTAAGAGCGTCAGCGTAGGTGCGCTTCTTGTTTACCTCATTATCCCTAATGGCATTACCCACGATGGTAGGACGCTTGAAGTTGGTGTTGTTGGAATCATATTTCTTCATTCCGTTCTCAGTCATGATCTCATGGGTATCAGTCGCACGGACATAAAGCGGATAGATCGGACCGATGTTGTTGGCAATGTAGAAGATGTTGCCTGACGAACCATAACTGTAAGTTCCAGGAGACTGTGAGTCAGTGTAGGAATAGCTGATGCTGGAAGTGAACTTCAGCCAAGGCTTTGCCTGATAGTCAGCATTGATTCTTGCGGTGTAACGCTTGTAACCAGAGTTGTTGATGATACCTCCGTCATTCAGGTAGCCTATACTGCCATAGTAGGTAAGGCCATCCTTGCTTCCGCTTGTGGAGATGTTGTACTCCTGACGGAATGAATCGTGGAACGCCTCGTCGTACCAATTGTCTGGGGTATAGTAATAGGTACCGTCATCGTAACCAAGAACAGCGTTAGGGTTGATCTTGAAATTCCTACCGATGAGCTGCTGTCCATCAGGAACAGTATAGACCTTGTAACCAAGACCTCCATTATTCTGATCGAAGAGGTTTTTGTCAGCGTAGGCGTAAGACTCAGCCACAGACCTGCCGGCATAACGCTGCTGGTTGTACATCAAAGTGTACCAAGTCTCGTAGTAAAGCGCTGGATCGTCAATCACATCATACTGAGGGATAAGACGGGAGTTAGAACCCCATTTAGCCTCAAATTTAACATTAGGAGTGTTTGCATTAGCTTTCTTGGTCGTCACGAGAACCACACCGTTGGCTCCACGCGATCCATAGATGGCAGAGGCAGCAGCGTCCTTAAGGACAGAGATTGACTCAACATCGTTAGGGTTGATGTCAGAGATAGCGCCATCGTAAGGCATGCCGTCAACCACATAAAGAGGAGCATTGCTTGCACTCATGGAACCGATACCACGAATGCGGATGGATGAGCCATTGGAGGTAGGGTCGCCTGATGATGAAATCATCTGTACACCAGGGGTTGTGCCTGCAAGTGCACTTGTGACATTAGTGGCCACTCTCTTAGCAATAGTCTCACTCTTCACCATAGCGGCTGATCCTGTGAAGGACTCCTTAGTCGCGGTTCCGTAAGCGACAACGATAACATCGTCAAGGACGTTGTCAACTTCCAGAGAGACATTGACCGTTGTTCTCCCTGAGACAGGAACATCGAGGGTCACATAGCCAACCGAGCTGAAAACAAGAACTGCCGAGCCCATGTTGGACACAGAAATCGAATAGGTTCCATCCTCTCCGGAGGAGATACCATTCATTGTGCCCTTCTCCATGATAGAAGCGAACGGAATCGCCTCACCAGTTGATGCGTCACGCACGACACCGGTAACCGTTCCCTTCTGGGCGAATGCCGCGCCAAGGCCCAAGAACAGGCACAGCGCGATTGTAAATAACTTTTTACCCATAAGCTTAAAACTTTTGTTAAACTTAACGATTATTAAATATTGATAATATATAACCCTATTGTTCTATTTCCTAATCAAGCTAGACATCACCTATTGAATCTCTTAAGCCTGCCAAAACTTGAATACCACTCGCAAATTAAAAAATTTAATTTGAATATTCCAACAACTAAAATAGTTGATAATTTGAATTAATATTTAACATTTAACGTTTTGTGGAGCCTCTATTCAAAATATAACTTTACGTTTGCTTCTATATTGTCATATAATACAACGAATATATTTCGAATCGAAACTAAAAAGAAAAATCGCATTTATCGTTTCAATAGGCAAACGCTGTTCTAAAATATCCTCAAAGCGGAACTTTCTACCTCCACAATTCCCTTTCAAACTATTACCTTTCATCATAAACATAACAACCTTAACTTTTGATATCAATAAACTATGGTCTTTGCTAAAGTGTGTCTTTGTT
>DBKH01000093.1 GCA_002297815.1 Bacteroidales bacterium UBA755
ACCTACATCTACGGTATCGGCCGCAGCTCCGCGAGAGAGATTCTCCAGAAGTGCGGAATCGATTACGACATCAAGGTCGGTGATTGGAACGATGATCAGGTTGCCGCTATCCGTACCCTCATCACTGAGGAGTACAAGATTGAAGGTGAGCTTCGTTCCTCCGTCCAGATGAACATCAAACGACTGATGGATATCGGTTGCTACAGAGGTATCCGTCACCGTATCGGTCTTCCTGTACGTGGTCAGAGCACAAAGAACAATGCCCGCACAAGAAAGGGAAAGAAGAAGACTGTCGCAAACAAGAAGAAGGCGACCAAGTAAAACTAGATGAATTATGGCAAAGAAAACAACATCATCAAAGAGAGTTGTCAAGGTTGAGGCTACGGGCCAGGCCCATATTTCATCAACCTTCAATAACGTGATCATTTCCTTGACTAACAATCAGGGTCAGGTCATCAGTTGGTCCTCAGCCGGAAAGAGCGGGTTCAGAGGTTCCAAGAAGAACACCCCATACGCTGCTCAGGTTGCAGCTGAGGACGCTGCCAAGACCGCTTTTGATGCTGGTCTTCGCAAGGTAAAGGTCTTCGTTAAAGGCCCTGGTGCTGGTCGTGAGTCTGCAATCAGAGCCGTCAATAACGCTGGAATCGTTGTTACTGAGATTGTCGATGTGACCCCGATGCCGCACAACGGATGCAGACCAAAAGGCCGTCGTAAAGTATAATCAATGAATTAAAACAAAATTACTATGGCAAGATATATTGGTCCAAGCACTAAGATCGCCCGTAAATTCGGTGAGCCTATATTCGGAAGTGATAAGGATTTCGAGAAGAGAAACTATCCTCCGGGACAGCACGGATTGGCTGCAAAACGCAAGAAGCAGCGTGAGTACGGTGTTCAGCTTAAGGAAAAGCAGAAAGTTAGGTACATGTACGGTCTTCTTGAGCGTCAGTTCCACAACACTTACCTTAAGGCTTGCAAGATGCCGGGTCTGAGAGGTGAGAATCTTCTCTTCCTCCTTGAGGCAAGACTTGACAACATTGTCTATAGAATGGGTCTCGCTCCTACAAGAGCAGCTGCAAGGCAGCTTGTCAGCCATGCACACATCACTCTGAACGGAGAGGTTTGCAACATTCCTTCTGTTCATGTTAAGCCAGGTGATGTGGTTGCTGTCAGAGAGCGCTCAAAGAGCCTTGAGGTCATTCAGAAGGCTGTTGCCTCTGCTCCTAAATATTCATGGATCGAGTTTGACCCTAAGGCGCTTTCAGGCAAGTTCTTGAATGTTCCTGCAAGGGCTGACATCCCTGAGAACATCAACGAACAGCTCATCGTAGATCTGTACTCTAAGTAAAATTAACACCCAAAAAGAATTAATATGGCAATCTTGGCATTTCAGAAACCGGACAAGGTGATAATGCTCGAAGGCACCGAGACAGTCGGCCGTTTTGAATTCAGGCCTCTTGAGCCTGCTTACGGTCAGACAATCGGTAATGCGCTTCGTCGCGTTCTTCTCGCCTCTCTGGAAGGTTTTGCTATCAGCCAGATCAGGATTTCAGGTGTGGACCAAGAGTTCGCAACGATTCCTGGTGTGATCGAGGGAATGCAGGACATCATTCTGAATCTCAAACGCGTGAGATTCAAGAGAATGGTTGACACCGTTGACTCCGAGGTAGCAAACATTGTGATTAGCGGTAAGAATGAGTTTACCGCAGAGGATATTTCTAAAGGATTGTCTTCTTTCAAGGTGTTGAACCCAGAGCAGCACATCTGCTCACTCGAACCGTCAGTTACGCTTGAAATTTCATTGACCATTACTAAAGGCCGTGGATTCGTTCCGGCTGATGAGATGAGAGATGAGAACACACCGATAGGAACCATCCTTGTCGATGCTGTTTACACTCCTATCAGGAAGGTCAACTGGACTGTTGAGCCTTGGCGTGTCGAGCAGAAGACCGACTACGAGAAGCTGAATCTTGAGATAATCACGGATGGATCTATCTCTCCGAATATGGCACTTCAAGAGGCGGCCAGTATCCTGATCTATCACTTCAAGCTTTTCACGGATGACAAGAAGATTTCCATTGAAAGCGCTGTCGAGTCTGATTCTAAGGAGTTGGACGAGGAAAGCCTCAGAATGAGACATCTCCTTCTCACCAAGCTTTCTGACATGGGTCTTTCAGTGAGAGCCTACAACTGTCTGAAAGCAGCTGACATCGACACATTCGCTGATCTTGTCTCCTATTCAAGGAACGAACTTATGAAGTTCAGAAACTTCGGAAAGAAGTCACTCAATGAAATCGATCAGCTCGTGGAGAAGATGAAGCTCCAGTTCGGGATGGATGTAAGAAAATTTAATATTGAACCCAAGAAAAAGAACGCATAGAAATGAGGCACAATAAAGCAATCAATCACCTTGGCCGTAAGTCTGGCCATCGTAAGGCACTGTTGGCCAACATGGCGACTTCTTTGATTCTGCATAAGAGAATTACTACAACTGTGGCTAAGGCAAAGGCTCTTAAGTCATACGTTGAGCCTCTTGTCACCAAATCAAAGGAAGACACGACTCATTCCCGCAGAACAGTTTTTAGCTACCTTAAGAACAAGGAGGCTGTTAAGGAACTCTTCGGTGTGATTTCAGCAAAGGTCGCAGATCGTCCAGGTGGCTACACTCGCGTGCTGCACATGGGCTTCCGTCAGGGTGACGGAGCCGACATGGCTCTTATCGAGTTCGTTGACTTCAACGAGGCTGCTCTTGTCGCTAAGAAAGAGGAGAAGAAGTCAACCAGACGTAGCCGCGCCAAGAAGGCAGAGGCCCCTAAAGCTGAGGAGGCACAAACTCCAGCAGAGGAAGCTCCTAAGGCAGAGTAATTACTAAAATTTGCAATGATAAATGGCGATCGTTCAATTCGGTCGCCATTTTTTAATCTTTTTTGCCATGGAATATGGCTAATATGCTCTACTTTTTCTTATATTTGCAATCCGAAAAGGTTCCCAGAACCTTTTTTTTAGAGGATATTTACTAAATCGTTATAGCAAATCAATTTATGAATTACTTGTTCTATTCAGTACCAGTGGCTTCAGTGATAGCCCTCTTCTTTGCATGGCTCTTCTACCATCAGATGAAGAAAGAAAGTGAAGGTACACCGACAATGAAGGAGATTGCCCAATATGTTCGTGAGGGCGCGATGGCATACCTCAAACAACAGTACAAGGTTGTTGGTATTGTTTTTATTGTCCTTGCCGTTTTGTTCAGCGTTCTCGCTTTCGGTTTTGGAGTTCAGAACAAATGGGTCCCGTTCGCTTTCCTTACCGGAGGTTTTTTCTCTGCTCTTGCCGGCTACATCGGCATGAGAACTGCCACTTACGCTTCTGCTAGAACTGCCAATGCAGTCAGCAAGTCGCTTAACTCCGGCCTCAAACTAGCTTTCCGCTCAGGTGCTGTCATGGGACTTACCGTTGTGGGACTTGGTCTTTTAGACATCTCTATTTGGTGGATAGTGCTTAATGCTTTTGTACATGAAGCTAGTGAATCTCAGACACTTGTTGTCATCACCACCACGATGCTAACTTTCGGAATGGGTGCCTCAACTCAGGCTCTCTTCGCTAGAGTCGGAGGAGGAATCTACACCAAGGCTGCGGATGTCGGTGCTGACATTGTGGGAAAAGTTGAACAGGATATTCCTGAAGATGATCCAAGAAATCCAGCTACCATTGCTGACAATGTGGGCGACAACGTTGGTGACGTTGCCGGAATGGGTGCTGATCTTTACGAGTCATATTGCGGTTCGGTTTTGGCAACCATGGCACTGGGTGCTTCCGCATTCTTTGGTGATGTGGATGCCCAGATGAGAGCAATCATAGCTCCAATGATGATTGCAGCGATTGGTGTAGTCCTTTCAATCATTGGAATCTATGCCGTGAGGACGAAAGAGGGCGCTGGACTACAGCAGCTTCTCAAGTCTCTTAGCATCGGGACAAACCTCAGTGCGATTCTCATTGCGATAATTACTTTTGTGGTGTTCTACATTCTTGGCTTTGACAATTGGTGGCAGCTTAGCCTTTCTGTGATTGCAGGTCTGTTGGCTGGTGTGATTATCGGAAAAGCTACTGAGTACTACACTTCTCACTCCTACAAACCGACCCAAGCTCTTGCCGAGAGTTCACAGACTGGCCCGGCCACAGTGATCATCAATGGAATAGGTCTAGGAATGATTTCCACTTGCATCCCTGTAGTCACAATAGTGATAGCCATTCTTGTTTCTTATCTCTGTGCCACGGGATTCTCGTTTGATCCAGAGTTCATTAGCAACGGTCTTTACGGAATCAGCATCGCTGCCGTCGGAATGCTCTCAACCTTGGGCATCACTCTGGCTACTGATGCTTACGGTCCGATTGCCGACAATGCTGGTGGCAATGCCCAGATGAGCGAACTTGATCCGGAAGTGCGTCATCGTACTGACACCCTTGATGCTCTTGGCAACACAACCGCAGCAACTGGAAAGGGATTTGCAATCGGTTCAGCAGCCCTTACAGCTCTTGCCCTTCTTGCCTCTTACATTGAGGAAATCAAGATTGGTCTCCAACACATGGGCACTGCTGTGCTTCAGCTTGGTGACAAGGTCGTAAATGTCACAGAGGCGACGATCCCTCAGATTGTCCAGTACTATCAAGTCAATCTGATGAATCCACGTGTCCTTTCCGGAGTCTTTGTGGGGGCCATGATGGCATTCCTGTTCTGTGGAATGACCATGAATGCGGTAGGTCGTGCTGCTCAGAAAATGGTTGTCGAAGTTCGCCGTCAGTTCAGAGAGATAAAAGGCATCCTCGAAGGCAAGCAACGTCCTGACTACAAGCGCTGTGTGGAGATCTCCACAAAGGCTGCTCAGCATGAAATGATCGCACCGGCACTCACTGCCATCATCGTTCCTATCGTTGTTGGTATCATTCTTGGAGAGGCAGGTGTTATGGGACTTCTCATCGGTGGCCTTGGAGCAGGATTTATCCTTGCCATATTCCTTGCAAACTCAGGTGGAGCTTGGGATAATGCCAAGAAATATGTCGAAGACGGTCACTTCGGTGGCAAAAATTCTTCAAATCACCATGCTACGGTTGTAGGAGACACGGTCGGTGATCCTTTCAAAGACACGTCAGGACCTTCGCTGAACATCCTCATCAAGCTTATGAGTATGGTCTCAATCGTGATGGCAGGACTAATTGTCATGATTCACGGTTAATGAATATGACGAACTTACAGTTAGTATTATAATGAAAAAAGTTACCATTAGAGATGTGGCGAGAGAAGCCGGAGTGTCTGTCACTCTGGTTTCTTTCGTGATGAATGCCAAAATGGGCAAGGATGGTCGTTTGGACTGTCCGGTCAACCCTGACACTGCTGAAAGGGTGCTTCAAGTCGCCAAAAGACTTGGGTACAGACGTAACAATGCTGCTGCTTCACTTAGAAGCGGACGTTCTCACTCGATTGCAGTTATTGTTTCTGACATCGCCAATCCGTTCTTTGCCGAAATCTGTAGGAACATTGAGAACATTGCCTACAAGGATGGCTACACAGTGATTTTCGCAAGTTCTGAAGAGAATCCTCAGAAATTTGCCCACTTGGTCGAGACAATGGTGGGGTACAATGTGGAGGGGCTGATAGTGGCTCCTTGTCTCGGTGCCGAGGCTGCTTTGGCTAGGGCTATCAACATTGGCATACCTACAGTCTTGATTGATAGAAATATGCCCGGTGATGAGTTTGGGCGTGTTCTAGTCGATAATGTGGATGCTGGAAAGATGGCTACCAAGTACTTGATCCATCAGGGCTTTGGCAAGATAGAGATGTTCTCCTACAAGACAGGGGTTACTAGCCTTGTTGACAGAGAGGCTGGTTATTCGGCAGCGATGGAGGAAGCTGGCTTGAAAGATGACATAAGGATTCATAGGATTGAATATGAGACTGAGCCTGCAAAAAAAGATGTCATTGAGGTCTTCCGTGAAGCAGTGAAACGTGGCACGGAAGCGTTCATCCTTCCTACCAAGAGGATCGCGATGTACGGATTCAATGCTCTTAACGTGCTTGGTCTCAGCATGCCAAAGGATTTCTCTTTTGTCTGCTTTGACGAGAGTGACGTTTATGAATTGAACAAGCCGGTGGTTCCACACATCATCCAACCTCTTTCTGAAATCGCTTCCAAATCATTTGATCTCCTTCAGAAAATGATTGAGAACAAGGCGAGTGAAGAAGAAAAGACCTCCCTGCTGAAAGTCAAACTTGTGCTGGGAGGCCGTTTTGGTGGGGAATCGACAGAAGCGTCGTTCTAGATAGTCGTATTGTAGATTTTTTCAGCTTGAGCCTTGCGGTAGGCATCTAGCTTTTCAGAGACCGCTGTGTCTTGGAGGGCTAGGATTTCTGCCGCAAGGATTGCTGCATTCTTGGCTCCGCCAATCGCTACAGTAGCGACTGGAATCCCGGTAGGCATCTGCACCATTGACAGAAGTGAATCCAGCCCACCTAGGGCCTTTGTCTGCATCGGCACAGCAATCACAGGCAAAGTTGTGAGCCCTGCTGCAACTCCTGCAAGATGGGCGGCCCCACCGGCTCCGGCTATGACCACCCCGAATCTACGCCCTTTGAGGGCTTTGGTATATTCAAACATCAATTCGGGGGTTCTGTGGGCACTAATGACCCTTTTCTCGAACTCAATCCCGAAATCAGTCAGAATCTGCTCGGCTCCCGACATGACATCGTAGTCACTAGTGGAGCCCATAATAATTGCAACTTTCAGCATAAAATATTGAATGTTAATAAGTTTTTACACCTCAATCCAGTGGATCTTGATCCCGTCCTTTTCCATGCCCCGGAACCAAGTCATCTGACGTTTTGCGAACTGATGGATGGCATTGGCTAGCAGAGTGCGCATCTCTTCGTAAGTCAGGATGCCGAGGACGTATTGAGTGACGAATTTGTACTCAAGTCCGTAATAGACAAGGTCTTCGGCTGGAATTCCACTGTCCAGCAGTCCTTTTACCTCCTCGATCATCCCACCAGCCAGTCTCTCGTCAAGCCTCTGGTCAATCCTCGCAACGCGTTCCTCGCGGCTGACGAGAGTCCCTATGTAGTACGGATTCTTAGGCATGAAGTCGGTCCGTTTTATAGGATGCTCCCGTTCGTACATTGCGACCTCTAAGGCTCTGATTATCCGTCTTTTGGACTGGAGGACACCTTCGTCCGGAAGCGGCCCGTAACCGCTCAACTTCGCAATAAGAATCTCGGTCTCGTACTTTTCGAGTTCCCCTCTCAGATCTTCGTTCGGTGGCACCTGAGGCAAGGTGTAGCCGCAGGTCGCTGCTTGGATGTAGAGTCCCGTACCACCGCACAGAATAGGAGTCTTGCCTCTGTCACGGATGTCTTTGTAGGCATATTCAAAGGCCTGCTGCCATTGGTAGAGGTCGAATCGTGTGCCAGCGGGCACAATGTCTATAAGGTGATAAGGGACATCGCCATATTCATTCAGGTCCTTTCCGGTCCCGATGTCCATGCCGCGATAGACCTGACGTGAGTCTGCGGAGATGATTTCCCCGTTTCCGCATTTGTGCGCCAGATCCACCGCGAAACGCGTCTTCCCGGATGCGGTCGGTCCGAGCACAACGATCAGATCAATCGCCCCGGAAGCATATTTATTGAATATGCCCCCGAAGTCGATGGCCTCCGGTTCCGGAAGGGGAGCCGGTGGAGGAATGGGAATTGCTTCCCGCAACTTGTTCTGTGGATTTCTGCTCATTCGTTAGTAACCAAAATATGATCAGAGGGTTACTTAGTAACCGAAGATTTCTTCAAGAGTGAGTTCGCTGACAGGACCGAGTGAGCTGACGAAGTCCATGTCCAGACCTTCTTTCTTGCCGAGGAATCCATAGACGTACTTGCGGCCCTTGATCCACTTCTCTTGGAAGGCCTTGACATCGGCAAGGGTCATCCCCTGAACTTTTTCGAACACGGCCTTGTTACGGTCTTCTGTAAGCCCAAAGTCCTGAAGGTCAAGATATTCGTAAAGAACATTGATGCCGGTTGTCCTGCTTGTGCGGATGCCAGTTAGAAGGGAAGTCTTGGCCACCTCGAAAGCTTTTTCTGACTCAGGCATCTCGTTGATGATGCTGTCAAAAGCCTCAACGGCATCCTTAGCCTTGTCGTTCTGGGAGGCGATGAAGGCGTAGAAGAGGTAGTCGCAGTCTTTGTAGCCGAGGTCGGAGAGGAAAGCTGAGGCTGAATATGCAAGGCCACGTGCCTCGCGCATTTCCTGGAATACGATAGCTCCCATTCCGCTGCCAAAGTAGTTGTTGTACATCCTGACGCCTGGGTCGTTGGTTGCGTTGAATTTCTCTCCTCTGTCTGAATATTGCAGGTAGTAGAACTGGTTTGCATCATACGGAGCGATGAACACCTCGCTGGATGCGACCTGTCTTGCCTGTGGATAGGCCTTGAAAAGAGGTTCTGGGTTTTCGCTGATCTTATGGTGCTCAGCTATCATGCTCTTTGCGGTAGCTTCATCGGACGGGCCGTAGTAGAGAACATCGTGCTTCTTTCCGTAGAGGTCGCGGATGGCCTGAAGAAGTTCTTCGGAAGTTAGAGTCGCCACCTGCTCGTTGGTGAGAGTGGCCTTCTTGATGTAATCCGGACCGTAGAAGATGTACCTTCTGAGCGCACTGAAACAGGCACCTTGGTTCAGTTTGTTGTCGGAGCGGGTCTTGAATATGTCGGATTTCAGTTCCGCAAGGATCACGGTGTCAGGCTGCGCGTTGAAAATCAGATCTTCAACGATGTCCATAGCCTTCCCAACGTTCTCGTCAAGTCCACTCACACCGATGTAGGACTGGGTGGTTCCGCAGGAAAGCCTTTGGAAGCAGGCCAGTTCGTACAGCTCTTTCTTAATCTGCTCGGCTGATCTGGTCGGAGTTCCGAGGTAGCTGAGGTAGTCGAATGCGAGGCCGAGGCGAGGGTCGTCTTGGTTGCCTCTGTCGAACACGCTGGTCAGGGTGGTGATGTCGTTGGTCTCGTTCTTCTTGTAGAGAAGTTCGATGCCTTCTGCCACGCTGCCTTTGGACATGTCTTTGGAGAAGTCCACGAACACCGGCTCGATTGGAGTGACTTCTGTGTTCTGGATTTCGGTCAGGAACTCGCTCTGCTTGTCGCGGTTGGTCTCGATAGGAGTGATAGCCGGGGCTGCGATCTTCTCAATGCTCTTATCTTCACCGATACGCTTATAGACAGCTACATAGCTGTTTGCTCCGAGGTGCTCATTCGCCCAATCCACGATCTGCTGCTTGGTGATTTTCTCAAGCCTCTGCATCTGGAGGGCATCGTCCTTCCAATCGTGTCCGTTGATGAAAGACTGAACGAAATTCATCGCCCTTCTGCTGTTGTCCTCAAGTTGACGCATGTTGGAGAGCTTGTAGTTGTTTAGCGTTGACTGGATGAGACTCTCGTCGAAGTCTCCGGAGCGGAGCTTGGCCACTTGCTCGAGCATCAGGTCTCGCACCTCGTCAAGGGTTTGCCCCTCACGAGGGTAGCCAACGAGCATGAACTCACCGTAGTCCGGACGTGTGTAGTTGAAGCCATAGAATCCGTTGACCTTCTGTGCTTGAATCAGATTGAGGTCGGCAAGACCCGCCTGTCCGTTGTAGAGAATGTCTCCCACGATGTCTCCCACCTCGCTTCTGAGATAGTCGTTTGCTCCTGGAACTCTCCAACCCATCATCACGAACTCCGCATCGAGTCCATAGACGGTCTTCTGGACAGGAGTGGTGATGGCCTGTTCAGGTTCATATTCAAGGAATTTGATATCAGGGTTCGGTTTCCATTCTCCGAAGTATTTCTCGATCGTGGCGACGAAAGTGTCCGGGTCGAAGTCTCCGGAGACGCAGATGGCCACGTTGTTAGGTACGTAGAAGTTCGCCCTGTAGTTCTCGATGTTGACGATTGACGGATTCTTCAAGTGCTCCTGGGTTCCAAGGGTTGTCTGAAGTCCGTAAGGGTGGTGAGGAAACAGCACAGAGTCAAGGGCTTCCATGGCCTTGCTATTGTCCTCGGTGAGGCTCATGTTCTTCTCCTCGTAGACCGCCTCAAGTTCCGTGTGGAATCCACGGATCACAGGATGCATGAACCTGTCCGCCTCGATCTTCGCCCAGTTGTCAATCTCGTTGGACGGGATGTCCTCCTGATAGACTGTCATGTCGTTGGAAGTGAACGCGTTGGTGCCGTCGGCTCCGATGATGGACATCAGTTTGTCATATTCATTAGGAATGGCGATCTTTGAAGCCTCGTAACTGATGGAGTCGATCTGGTGGTAGATCGCCTTGCGCTCCTCCGGGTCGGTTTTTGTGCGGTAGATCTCGAAGAGGGCCTTGATGGAGTCGAGTTTCGGCTTTTCTGCCGCATAGTCCGACGTGCCGAAGTTCTCTGTGCCCTTGAACATCAGGTGCTCAAGGTAGTGGGCGAGTCCCGTCGTCTCCTTTGGGTCGTTCTTACTGCCGACCTTGACGGCGATGTAGGTCTGGATGCGAGGGGTTTCCTTGTTGACGGTCATATAGACCTTCAATCCGTTGTCGAGGGTGTAGATCTTCGTGTTCATTGGATCTCCCTTGACTGTCTCGTACTTGTACTTCGCGCATGATCCAGCCAGGAACAGCGTGATGACGGCTATCACCGCCAAAGTGAGTTGTCTTTTCATAATATTGAACATTAACTAATCGTCCATTACGTAGCGATTCTTTTAATACGCCAGCCCTGAATGGCTGTAATTGACAAACTTAATCAATTTTGGCCGCAACACCAAGAAAAGTGATTATCTTTGTGGGTAATGAATATCATCACTGCTTCGCGGTGCCCATGGAAAGGCAGTGGGCAGGTTCGCTGTCGAGGCGGTGATTCGCAATAAATGAATTTTTGAATATGCCAAAGCAGAAAGAATATAAAGTTGAGATTCGCAACCGTCGTGCCTCGTTCGACTACGAGTTCCTTGAAACCTATGTCGCGGGAATATCCTTGGTCAGCACCGAGATAAAGTCAATCCGTATGGGCAAGGCTTCGCTAGTGGATTCGTTCTGTTATTTCGTTGGCAACGAGTTGTTTGTCAAGGGTATGAACGTGGCCCAGTACTTTTGGGGTTCTTGGGGACAGCACGAGCCGATGAGGGATCGCAAGCTTCTACTGACCAAGCGTGAGCTCCGTCATTTGCATCAGGCCGTGAAGGAGAAAGGCCTCACCATCGTGGCCACCAAGTTGTTCATCAACGAGGACGGCCTCGCCAAGCTTGTCATCGCCCTCGCGCGAGGCAAGAAAGTCTATGACAAGCGCGCCACCATCAAAGAGAAAGACCTCCGCCGTGAGCTCGACCGTGGGGAATAGCGCTGGTCACGGAGCTTGTCGAAGTGCCGAAGCGGATTATCCGGTCACAGAGCTTGTCGAAGTGCCGGAGGCGGCTTTGTGCGGAAGCGGCCAAAGAAAAGTCATTTTCAAATTTTGCACGTTACCAAAATTTGAAAATGACTTTTCTTCTGTCCGCAATGCTGACGTTATCAAACGAAAATCTCAATATGATTTTCTTTTTTTTAGCGTAATAGGTTGATTCATAATCTTTAAAGTGCAGGGAATCCTGCTGGCCCGTAAATTTTTCAGCGCAAAATCCCGGCTGTCCCCCAAATTTAGCCTCTGTTGTTTATCGAAAAGTTGCGGAGTGTTTTGTCGAAAAGTTGCGGAGTGTTTTGCTGAAAAGTTGCGGAGTGAAATTTTGTTTTTTTTGATTTACGGTAGTATATTTGCGTTAATAGCTATTAATTGGATGAATGTATGCAAGAGTATAAACCACGTATAGCAGACGAATTGTTAAGGCGAAAATTGTCAGGCAAGGGAGCGGTTTTGGTTCAGGGCCCTAAATGGTGTGGAAAAACCACTACGGCGAGGCAAATCGCTGAAAGTGAACTTGACTTGGGTGATTCTTCTGTCTTGGACGACGCATTGACTACCTTGCAGATTGTGCCGAAGAACCTTCTTCAGGGCAAGGCTCCTCGCTTGATTGACGAATGGCAGTCTATTCCTGAATTGTGGGATATGATTCGTAATGAGGTGGATAATCGTGGAGAATTCGGGCAGTTTGTGTTGACGGGCAGCAGTGTCCCTGTTGATGAGGAAAAGAGGCGTCATAGCGGGAACGGAAGGTACGGATGGGTGAATATGCGTCCTATGAGCCTCTGGGAGTCGGGGGAAAGTAATGGGACTGTTGCTTTGAAGAGCATCTTCGAGGGTGGAATGATTGAACCTCAGAAGAATCCGTTAAACCTTGAAGAGATTGCTTTCCTGCTCTGTAGGGGAGGATGGCCTATGTCAACTTTTCTTGAAGGGGATGTCGCGTTGGATCAGGCAAGGGACTATTATGAAACCGTTTATAAGGTAGATATACACCGTGTTGACAAAGTGAGAAGAAGCAGTGAACGTTCCAGGTTGCTGTTGCGTTCTTACGCCAGAAATGTCGGTTCCGCTACAAGTTTCAGCAGAATGAGTGAGGACATAAAGGAGAATGACAATGCGTCCGTTTCCTATGAGACGGTCTCGGACTATGTAGACGCTCTCAAGAAACTCTTTGTTCTTGAGGATATGCCAGCTTGGAATCCAAATCTCAGAAGCAAGACTGCGATTCAGTCTTCTGACACCAGATATTTTGTTGATCCATGCATCGCTACGGCTGCATTGTCAATAAGTCCAGCGGATCTGATTGACGATCTGCGAACATTCGGCTTGTACTTCGAATCAATGGCGGTGCGTGATTTGCGAGTGTACGTTGATGCTCTTATAGGTGAGGTGTTCCATTACCGTGATTCATCTGGTCTGGAATGTGACGCTGTGCTGCATCTTAGGGATGGCCGCTACGGACTTGTGGAGATAAAATTAGGAGGATCTGAAAACATTGAAAAAGGAGCGGCGGCCTTGAAAGAGTTGGCGAACAAGATAGATTCGGATAAAATGAAGGCTCCGTCTTTCTTGATGGTGTTGATTGGGGTGGGGCAGTTTGCCTATCAACGCAAGGATGGGGTATATGTTGTCCCGATAGGGTGTCTTAGACCGTAAAGCAAGTGCCCTTTCGGTCTCTGAGCCTAATCTTTCGGCCACTGAGCTTGTCGAAGTGCTGGTCTATAGAAGCACCGAAGCGGCATCCTGAGAGGCGGCCAAAGAAAAAGTCATTCCCGAATTTTGCACGTTACCAAAATTCGGGAATGACTTTTTCTTATGACCGGTGGACTATAGTCCGAAGGCTTTTTTGATGGAGTCCACGGCGTCGAGCTTTTCCCAGCCGAAGAACTGGACGATCTTGTCGGTCTGGTGACCAGGCTTGCCGACTTTTACGGACTTGGTGTACGGCTTACGGCCAAAGTGACCGTAGGCGGCTGTCGGTTCGTAGATCGGGTTCTTAAGCTCGAACTTGCGGATAATCGCGGCAGGGCGGAGGTCGAAGAGTTCCTCGATCTTGCGGGCGATCTGCGCGTCAGGCACGGTGCCCGTGCCATAAGTGTCAACGAATATGCTCACGGGCCTTGCCACACCGATGGCGTAGGCGACCTGGACAAGCATCTCCTGGGCGACTCCCGCTGCGACCATATTCTTTGCTATGTGCCTTGCCGCATAGGCCGCGGAGCGGTCCACCTTGCTCGGATCCTTTCCGGAGAACGCTCCGCCACCGTGCGCGCCCTTGCCTCCGTAGGTGTCCACAATGATCTTCCTGCCTGTGAGGCCGGTGTCTCCCGCAGGGCCGCCGATCACGAACTTGCCTGTCGGGTTGACATGCAGGATGAAGTCGTCCTTGAACAGTGCCGCTGTCTGAGGGTTCAGCGCAGCCTTCAACTTCGGCAGGAGGATATTCCTGACATCCGCCTCGATCTTGTCGTGCATCGCCTGATCCACCTTGTCTTGGCCGAACTGGCGGACAGCCTCCGAGTAGGATATATTCCCAAGCTCTTCGGCCACGAAGTCATCGTGCTGGGTAGAGATGACGATTGTGTGGACACGTACCGGGTGATGAGATTCGTCATATTCAATGGTAAATTGAGACTTTGAGTCGGGTCTCAGGTATGGCATCAGTTCCGGGGTGTTGTGGCGGATGTCCGCAAGCACTTGGAGGGCGGTCTGAGAAAGGTAGAGCGGCAGAGGCATGTAGTCCTCAGTGTCCCGGCAGGCGTAGCCGAACATCATGCCCTGGTCGCCAGCACCCTGATCCTCAGGGTTTTCGCGCACTACACCACGATTGATGTCCTGGCTCTGCTCGTGGATTTCGGAGAGGACTCCGCAGGAGTTGCCGTCGAACATGTAGTCGGCCTTGTTGTAGCCGATGCGGTTGATCACACCGCGCACAACCTTCTGAACGTCAACGTACGCCTCGTCGGAGCGTACTTCTCCGCCGATGACGACAAGACCCGTCGAGCAGAAAGTCTCGCAGGCCACTTTTGACTCAGGATCCTGACGGAGAAACTCGTCTAGGACTGCGTCCGAAATCTGATCGGCCACCTTGTCAGGATGTCCTTCGGAGACTGATTCACTTGTAAATAAATAATTCATAATGTTTTATGTTTATAATTTTCAATCATTCCGCTATTGCGGCATGCCCGCTGGCTCCGTTTTCAAGGTGTCACGCTATATTCAGGCGCACCGGGCGAAAATAAAAAAAACTCCAACGTATGCGGAATACGTGGAGCGACACCAAAAACACAATATGAAATTTTTTAGCATTTTTTAGTGTGGTTGCAAGCAGGCAAATCTCTCCACATTTTCCGGATGCAAAGGTACTACTTTTTTTGAATATCCAAAACCGACGAAGAATAAGTTTCCGTGTGTAAAACATTACAATCTTCAATCGTAATCGTAATGTAACTAAATTAAATTTTCTGAACCGAATAAAATGTGTTAATTTCGCAAGTTGAATGGTTGGTGCGAAAAACATTTAATTCAATACTTTATTATTAACAAATCTATGGTTCAATTACTCAAAAAGGGCTTTGCTGCATTAGTCGCTGCCCTTGTCGGAATCACGGCATTTGCACAGGTGACCACCTCCTCACTGAATGGAAAGGTCACTGACGCCAATGGAGCCGCTGTTCCTGGAGCCGCTGTGGTTGCGGTTCACACCCCATCGGGTACACAGTACTACGCTGTTGTCAACGCTGACGGTCGCTATGCGATCAACGGTATGCGTTCAGGTGGCCCTTACAAGGTTGAGGTAAGCTGCCTTGGCTACCAGACCGTGACCTTCACAGATGTCACCCTCCAGCTCGCTGAGGCGTACAACCTCAACGCCAAGTTGAACGATGACACCCAGATGCTGTCAGAAGCCGTTGTTGTCTCTACCGCAAACTCCAAGTTCGCTGTCGAGAAGACCGGTGCCGCCACAAACATCAACAAATCGCAGATCGAGTCCCTTCCTACAGTCAGCAGGAGCATCACCGATGTGACCAGGCTCTCCCCTTACGGAGGAAACGGAATGACCTTCGCGGGTGCTGACGGGCGTACCGCAAACTTCACGGTCGATGGAGCCAACTTCAACAACAACTTCGGTCTGAGCTCTAACCTCCCTGGCGGTGGCAGCCCTATTTCAATTGATGCCATTGAAGAACTTCAGGTTGTGATTTCTCCTTATGATGTACGTCAGACCAACTTCATCGGTGGTGGAGTGAACGCCATCACAAAGTCTGGTACCAACACTTTCAAGGGAACGGCCTACGTTTATCATAAAAATGAGAACATGCGCGGTGACACTGTTGAGGGCGAGACCATCTCCGGAGCCCGTGACAAGGACCGCAACACCATCTACGGTATGACCTTCGGTGGCCCGATCATCAAGAACAAGCTCTTCTTCTTCGTGAACTATGAATATGCCAAGACACCTACAGTGGCCAATAACTGGAGAGGCTCCGAGGATGGAATAGGTGATTCCAATTCCTATCTTTCCCGTACCACTTTGGCAGACCTTCAGAAGGTTTCCGATTTCGTGAAGAGCAAGTATGGCTACGACACGGGTTCATGGACCAGCTTCCCTGCAGATGAAAGCAACAGAAAAATCCTTGCCCGCATCGACTGGAACATCAACAACAACCATCACCTTGCCCTGCGTTACAACCACACTCTCAACAAGAGATGGAGTGCGCCTAACGCATCTTCAATGGACGGTGGTTCACGTTCTGCCTATGCACGTACTTCCCTTTACTCGATGTCGTTCGCTAATTCGATGTACTCTCAGGACAATCTGGTTAACACTTGGTCTCTTGACCTCAACAGCCGCCTTAGCGACAAACTCTCCAACCAGTTCCTTGCTACATATTCCCAGCTTGATGACATCCGTGGAACCGACTCTGCTGACTTCCCGTTCATTGACATCATGGACGGAGGCAAGATGAGCCCTGACGGAAAGGAAGCCGCTGATGGCTCCAACACCTACATGGCTCTCGGTTACGAGCTCTTTACATGGAACAACGGTGTGCACAACAACGTCATCACAGCAAAGGATGACCTCACCTACTACAACGGTAATCACAAGGCCACTTTCGGTCTCAGCTATGAGTACCAGATGGCCGACAACTCTTACATGAGAAACGGTACCGGTTACTATCGCTACAACAGCCTTGATGACTTCCTCAATGAGGCTGCTCCTTCAATTGTCTGCCTTACTTACGGCTACGATGGTGAGGCAAACCCTGCCGCTCGCGTGCGCTTCAACAAGCTTGGTGCTTACGCTCAGGACGAGTGGTCTGTTGCAGACAACTTCAAACTCACCTACGGCCTCCGTCTTGATGGCCTGTTCTTCAGTAATCAGGACCTCATGAGAAATCAGGCAATTTACGATTTTGACTACAACGGAAAGCATATTGACACCGGTAAGTGGCCTAACAGCAGTCTTACTGTTTCTCCACGTGTCGGCTTCACATGGGATGTCCTTGGTAACAAGAGCCTTAAAGTTCGCGGAGGTACAGGCCTCTTCTCTGGCCGTCTCCCTCTAGTGTTCTTCACCAACATGCCTACCAACTCAGGTATGGTTCAGTATCAGGCCAAACTTAGCGCTGACGGAAAGAGCGGTAGCACCAAGACAGACATGAAACAGTTTGCTGGCAAAATCCTAAATCGTCAGGAACTCCACGACAAACTTATCTCAATGGGCTATCCTGACACGATCAAACCTGAAGACGGAACAGCTCCTTCAGAAATCTCTGCTGTGGATCCTAAGTTCAAGATGCCACAGGTTTGGAAGACCTCCCTTGCCATCGACTACTCTCTTCCTACTTCATTCCCATTCACGATCACTGCTGAAGGAATATTCAACAAGACCATTAACGGTGTTTGCCTGAGGGACTGGAGCATCAAGGACACCGATGGCTTCTCAAGGTTCAACGGTGCTGACAACCGTCCTATCTATCAGGACTTCAAGTACACCTACTTGACCGAAAAGAAAGACAAGAACGGTAATGTGGTTAAAGATGAAGCCGGAAATGTCGTAATGGAGTCTAAGAATATGCCAGCAGCATACGTTCTTGAGAACACCAGCAGAGGCTACGGCTATTCAGCCAACTTGACAATCAACACAACTCCTGTACAGGGCCTCAACATCATGGCGGCCTACACCCACACTGTTTCCAAGGAACTTACAGGTATGCCAGGTTCGAACGCTTCCTCAGTGCTCAACTACATGGCGACCGTCAACGGTCCTAACGATCCAGGTCTTCACAACTCACAGTACGTGACCCCTGACCGTTTTGTCGCTTCCCTTACCCACAGTGACAAGTCCGGTAACCACTACAGCTTCATCTACGAGACATGGAGAGGTGGCTACAATTACTCTTACATGACAGTCAACGACATCAACGGTGACGGCTACAACTACGATGCTATCTACGTTCCTACCGATGCAGAGGTTGCCAACAGAGAGTTCCGCTTCGTTTCTGACGATGACCGTGACCGCTTCATGGACTACGTGCACAACGACAAGTACCTGAGCAAGCGTCAGGGCAAGTACGCTGAGGCTTACAGTGTTTACTCTCCTTGGGTTCACAGGGTTGACTTCAGCTACAAGCACGACTTCAAGGTTAACGTTGGCAAGAGCGTCAACACTCTCCAGCTAAGCCTTGATGTCAAGAACATCCTCAACCTGTTCAACTCCTCATGGGGTGTCAGCAAGTACATGAACCCAGCTCTCGGAGAAGGCCGTATCCTTAAGTACGAAGGTGTTGACAATGAGGGCTATGCCACATTCTCTACTCCTGCGGCTTACAACGCCAACACTGAGACTTTCGTTCCTTACCACAACATCGGACAGTGCTGGTACGCTTCCGTTGGTATTAAGTACATGTTTAACTAATTTAATGTCAAGACGATATGAAACTTAAATACATTTTCACCGCCCTTGTGGCCGCTTTGACACTTGCGGTCGGCTGCGAAGACGACCTTGAAAGATACCTCGATGAGGTTCAGGTGTCATCGTCCTATGTGGCTATCCCTGCTGCCGGTGGCTCCCAGACCATTACGGTCAATGCTAAGTCTGAATGGTCTTTTGGTGATATTCCTGAATGGGTGAAAGTCACCCCGACTTCTGGTGCTGCCGGTGAGACTTTGGTTACATTCAAGGCTGAGGCCGCTACCTCAAGCAATGAGGCGATGCTTTATCTGACTTGTGACGGCAAGTCTCAGATTATCAATGTCCTTCAGATGACCGAGAAGGTCGATCTTCCTATCACTTCCTGCAAGGATTTTAACGAAAAGGGAGAAGACGGCAAGTCTTACCGTGTCAAGGGTGCTGTCACGAAAATCGCAAACACCACTTATGGCAACATGTACGTCAATGATGGTACTGGCGAAGCCTATGTATATGGTACTCTTGATGCGAGTGGCGCTGAGAAGAATTTCCTCAGCCTCGGCATCGAGGAGGGAGACATCGTTACCGTTGAGGGACCAAGGAAGACCTACAGCGGAACCGTCGAGCTCGTCAATGTGACTGTCATCAGCATCGAAAAATCCCTCATCAAGGTTGACTCTGTTTCCGTAAAGGAACCTCTTCCTCTTGAGGGCGGAGAGTTCAAGGCTTACCTCACCTGCAAGGGCGAGGGTGTGTCCGTGGTTGTTCCTGACGATGCCAAGTCTTGGCTCTCAGTTACTTCCATCGAGACCTCTGGCACCAACGCCACTGTTACCTTTAACGCTGCCGCCAATACTGGTGGTGATCGTTCGACCTCACTTGTGTTCAACACCACTTCAAATGGAAAGGCCTACTCTGCGCAGACTTCTCTTGAGCAGAAAGGTGCGATCATCGATGCTACCGTGGCTGAGTTCCTTGCCGCCGCAGAGGGTGATACTCAGTATAGAGTCACGGGAGTCATAACAAAGATCTCCGCTTCCTCAAAATACCACAATGCTGACATCACAATATCCTCTGGTGATTTCTCCAGCAGTGTTCTTCTCTATCGTGCAGTGACGAGCGGAGGCAACATTGAGGATCTCGGTCTTGCGGAAGGTGATATCATCACGGTTGTTGGAAAGAGAAGTTCTTACAACGGTACTCCTCAGATGGCCGCTGGCGGTGTCTATGAATCCCACATTCGTTACAATAAGGCTACTTTGGCAGAATTCCTTTCCGCTCCAGTAGGCAATGACGTTTATGCAGTTACCGGAGAGATCACCAATGTGACTGATCTTAGCGCTAAGTACAACAATGTCTGCATCACAATCAAGGACGAATCCAATACCCTTTATCTCTACCGTGTCACCACGTTCGATAAAACCAACGTGGAAACTCTCAATCCTGAGGTCGGAGGAACTATAACTGTTGCCGGTAAGAGAGGTGAGTATGATAATGCGCCTCAGATGGCCGCAGGTGGTGTTGTCCTTGCTTATTCTGCTCCGACAGGAGGTGGCGATGAACCACAGCCGGAAACCTCAACAATCACACTGACTGTTGAGGGGCTGCCTACTGCCTATCCAAAAGAGGAGACAACAGTTACTATGGGCGGGATTGAGAATTATATCCTTAATGTGGCCAACTTTGGCAATGGCATCCAGATGAAAAAGGAGGGCTCTTATATCGCAAACAAGTCCGCGCTCAAAAGGATTACCAAAATTAAAGTGACAGTAGCTGATGGTAAGACGTACTATCCTGATAACGTCAGCCTTTATGTCGGTAACTCCGCCAAGCCAGAAGGCAGCGCAGTCACAGGTACCAGCGATGATGTCAGTACGACGTTTGACCTTTCAAGCGGTAACTACACATTCTTTACAATTAAGAATGCATCAGGGTATGCAGTGTATTTCTCGAAAATAGAAATTACTTGCGAAAAGTAGTTTTTCAGATACTTAAAGATGAAGGGCGACCGCAATCAGCGGCCGCCCTTCTTTGAGTCTATTTATTCACACGGCTTCTTGTAGTGCTGTCCTCCCCGTTATCTAAGCGCTTCCACCTGCTCAGCGGTCAATCCCGTAACGCTAACAATCTGCTTTGCCGGCATCCCTATGCCCAGCAAAGCCTTAGCCACCTCAGCCTTACCCTCGGCTAGCCCTTTGTCCTTGCCTTCCTTGAGTCCCCTGCGGTAGCCCTGCAACTCGCTGCCCTCAAGATAAGGCAGCATCTCATCCTTTGAAATCATATCACTGAAATAACTTTCTATCTGCTCGTTACTAAGACCGCGGATGCGCATCGCCCCTTCCAACTCCTTGAACCAAGGAGCATTCGCAGCAGCGGTTCTTGCAAAGATACTGAAATTTCTGAATATCCTGCACCATCCTGCAACGGGGCTGTCAAATTCATGGGCGTAGCGCATAATCCTAGGAAGTTCCAGAAGGTGAAAAGACATCTGGTTGCCGAACGCCTCTCCAGTCTCTATCTCCAACGTGTGGTACTGGTAAAGGATCTTGTCCTCTGGTGAGTTAGGGTGCGAGTCCTCGTAGTTCATGATGCAGACAACCTTGACGGGTGATAGAACGTACTTCTTGTCTCCTGCCTTCATTTGCTCGGCCACGAGCCTCGAACCGTAGTAGAACAACCTGTCGTGCTGATCCGACCGTGTAGTCTTCTGCATCTCGCACAGGAACGTACTGCCATCGGAAGTCTTACAGAGTAGGTCGAAGACAACCTTCTTGTCAATAGGCTCAAGACCAAGCCGTTCAGTGTTCTGGAACTCTACTAACGTGATGCTTTCCTGCAATATGTCATTGAGCAGCAAAATGAGTAGATTCGGATGGCTCTGAAACACATACTTGAATGCCCAGTCGCAAGTGAGGTCAAGATATTCGGAGGCAGCCATCTTCCTCGCCAGTTCATCCTTCTCTTCCTCGGTCATGCTCTGGAAGAGCTCCCGCTTTTCCATGAGCCTCCGGCATTGTCGGTAGCGCTTGAGGTACTCCAGTTCCTCTTCGCATACGGTTGTTTTGCCTACAATGTCACGGTTGCCTTCCTTTTCGGCCACCATGCCCTTTGTCGTAGTCGTAGTGGCCATGCTTTTTGAATTTCTCATAGTAAATGAATGGTTTAATGGTTATTTTTATCTATCAGATCCGGAGCCCATCCCCGAACACCTCCGCAAGATCGGCATTGTAAACGTAAAAAACGAAAAGAAACATATTTGGATTATAAAAATCAGAAATAATTTTGGGAAATACCCCCATTTTAGTTGAAGATACGATTATGGTAATGGAAGAGTCAATGGCTTGCGGAGGAGTCATTAATGGCGAATATTGCTCCCGTCATAGGTGAATTTATATGTGACAGGAGCGTTTTCTTCACAAAATGCTCCCATTGAAGAATGGCTAGGGTGAGTCTAACCGTGCGAGTTGGGAGGAACCGTACGGTTTAGTTCTTATATGATACTAGGCTTGACATCAAAGTCACCATCGCAGCCGGTGCCGTAAACAACACCTGCGCGGTACTACTCTTCGGTACCAAAGGTGAACAATGCTTCTAAAGCTTCCGGATGACGTTGAGACCATCGCGGATGGGGAGGAGGACAGATTCGACACGGGGGTCGTTGACTATCATGTCGTTGAAGGCGATGATTCCTTGGGTCTGTTTGTCTTTCGGAACGGGATCCTGCCAGAGTTTGCCGTCCCAAAGGACATCATCAGCTAAGATGAGGCCTCCGGGGCGGACTAGATTGAAGACCAGATTGTAGTAAGTGACATATTCCCGCTTGTTGGCATCCATATAGACTAGATCGTACAGACCTTGTAACGAAGATAGCGTCTCACATGCATCCCCGATGTGAAGGGTAATCTTGTCCGATACACCAGCTCTCGCCCAACCCTCACGCATCAGATCCTCAAGCTCGTCATTAATCTCAAGCGTGTCAATGTGACCGTCCTTAGGTAGCCCGTAGGCCATGCAAGTGGCGGAGTAGCCAGTGAATGCACCGATTTCAAGGATGCGTTTCGCTCCTGAAATTTCCACAAGCATAGTCAGCAACCTCCCTTGAACTGCCCCCGAAAGCATCCGAGGATAGTTAGTGTGGATGTTAGTCTGCTTCTCAATCCAGTCCAAAGCCTCGCTCTGCCGCGATGAATGTTCCCTAAGATATTTATCTGCCGGAGATTCCATATATTCATAAAATATGAGGGAGTGCCTTGCCTACAGGAAAATCAGGGAGCAGGTGCTTTCGGGGGCGAAGATCTTTAGTGCTGCGTTTCTGATCTCTTCGGAGGTGACGGCCTCGATTGCTTCGCGGTTCTGCTTGTCTGTGAATATGGTACCTAACGACATTAGGCTTTTGCCCATTGAGAGGCATTGGGCCTCACCATTGTCGGAACTTATGGCGAGCTGGCCGAGGATCTGCTTTTTGGCGGCCTTGAGCCTGACTGAGGAATATTCCTCGTCCTGCATTTTTCGAATCACTTTCCAGATCGCGTCCAGACATTTTTCCAAGTTATTCCGCTCGCAGCCTAGACTGATTGTCATGATGCCGGACTCGGTGTATTGTGAATATGATGACTCGATACCATAGACCCATCCGTTCTTCTCTCGTAAAAGGCTGTTCAGTAAGGAATTGGACGCAGGGCCACCTATGATGTTGCTCATCAGGATGGCTGCGAAGCGTTCCTTTGTGTTCTCAAGCGAGGGCGCGAAGTTCCCGATCACGGCATTGACTTCATGATTCCTTTTTTCGACCTGCTTGTTGAAGGCCGGCTTTGATGGGATCGGTGTGATAATACGTCCTCTGCCTGTCGCTGGATATTCTTTGGAGAAAACTTTTTCTGCCAGTCTGAGAACATTCTCCTCCATCTTCTTCTCGTCAATGTCGGCCACTATCGCCAGAGCCATATTCGTTGGTAAGAAATGCTCTTTTGTGAATTGTCTCAACTCCTTGCTTGTGATTTTTCTGACACTGGCAGCCGTTCCGAGAATCGATCGTCCGAGAGGATGGTCCGCAAATAGAGCTTCCTCGAATTTGTCATAGACATCGTCAGCTGGTGAGTCCTTGTAGGAGTTTATTTCATCAATCACCACCCCTTTTTCTATGGCTACCTCTTCTTCCGGGAATGTCGGGCAGGTCGCCAGTTCAAGAAGCAGAGACGCAGCCTTGCCAAGATCCTCCTTGAGAACCGTTGAATGGATCACGATTTCCTCTTTGGTCGTGAAGGCGTTCAATTCACCACCGAGCTTGTCAAGGTAACTGCTTATTACCCTTGCACTTTTATGCTCAGTTCCCTTGAACAGAGTGTGCTCGGTGAAATGGGCGATCCCACTGTGGAAATCCCCCTCGTCCCTTGTGCCGCATTTGATTGTCAGTGAGCAGTAACCCACTGAATTGCCGCTCCTTCTGACCACATACCTAAGTCCACATTCGGTTGTCCCGATGATCATTTCCTAAGAGATTTTATAGTCTTGAGATCACTTGTCAGGAATCCCTTGCCATTCTTGGCCGTTATCCTGTGCTTTTTGAAATAGTAGAGCTCATGGTTGTCTGACCCGATGAGCATCTTGTAACAGATGGACCCGTTGACAGGTTCGGAAGGAGCAACCACATAGCTTACCACCGTGTTAAATGTACCCTCAACAAAGATTTCATCTACCTCGTCTTCGTCATCCTTGATGAGTATGTCTTCGTCCAGAGAGCGCTTGGTCTGCTCGTCAACTTGTGGAGCAAAGTCCTCTGCCCAAAAGAATATCCGTTTAATTTTTAGCTTCTTGGTGTCTTTAGCTCCGAGGTTTGCATAGGCTTTCATCTCTGTGTCGGTGAGACCTATCGTGTGGTCCTGGATGATTTTTAGGAATGCTGGCAAGAGCACGAACTCGCGACCTGACGGATCCTCTGTCGGTCGCAAAGGAAAATTGACAACTTCGAACATGTCGCTGATTGATTTGTCCGCTCCCTCGCCACCTTTGACAAGAGTGATTAGGTCTATTCCGGGCTCGGACTCTCTCCGGAACTGACCTTTTACTATCATGAGGAAGTAGAAATTGTCGTTGGTCTTCAAGCTTTGGAACTCTTCGTTGGAGCAGAATTCGTAAGGTGAGATCGTCCAAGTGGCTGCGACACTTTCTTTTAAAGCTTCATCGAGAAATTCATCTCCTGTTAGTACAACTTTGGTGGTTTTTGAAGTGAAGTCCCTTAGCTTCTCTCTTCTTGTGGTAATTTGTGCCTGACCGAAAGCATCGGTGGCAAGCAGCAGCCCGGCTATTGTCCAGGCGAGTATTTGTAAGAATCGTTTCATGTTCATCAACTGTCTGTTTATTGAATATGTTGTTGGTAGTACGAGGCTGTTGCCACTGTTTGTGCCGCAAATCGCTTCATACTTCATACCGCAAGACACAAATGTACAAAATATTGCGTAAATTTGCCTTACAAAACTTGGTGCGGACAACCATTCCCTAAGATTTGTGCGTTATGTCAGACTACATAGTATCGGCAAGAAAATACCGTCCAGACTCTTTTGAGACACTGATTGGGCAGGACAACATCGCTCAGACCTTGAAGAACTCCATCATTAGGGGGAAGCTGGCGCATGCTTACCTGTTCTGCGGGCCTCGTGGAGTTGGAAAGACAACCACGGCTAGAATATTCGCAAAAGCGATCAACTGCTCCAATCCTTCTCCGGACATGGAGCCATGCGGTGAATGTGAATCGTGTCGCTCTTTTCAGGAGGGACGTTCCTATTGCATCCATGAATTGGACGCTGCGTCTAATAATGGTGTGGATGACATCAAGAACTTGATGGATCAAGTACAGATTCCGCCTCAGGTAGGGAAGTACAGCGTGTACATCATTGATGAGGTCCACATGCTTTCCACAGCTGCGTTTAACGCTTTCCTTAAAACTCTGGAGGAACCACCGGCACATGCGATATTCATTCTTGCAACTACGGAAAAGCATAAGATTCTGCCAACGATTCTTTCCCGTTGCCAGACCTATGATTTCAACAGAATCTCAGTCCCAGACATTGTCAGTAACCTAAAGATGATAGCGGGGAAGGAGGGAGTGAATATAGACGATGAGTCTCTGCACCTGATAGCGCAGAAGGCTGATGGGGCGATGCGAGATGCATTGACTATTTTTGACCAGACCGTAGCTTTTTGTGGAACGGATGTGAAGTATGAGGAGGTTTTAAAGAACCTCAATGTGCTTGACTATGACTATAGTTTCTGCCTAGTTGATGCTTTTTTGGCCGGGGACTACGGTACAGCTCTATTGAAATTTGACGAGATTCTGTCAAAAGGGTTCAATGCTCTTCATTTCTGTGCTGCCCTCAGTTCTCATTTCAGGGATTTGATGGTGACGAAGAACGGTGGGCTTGATGCTTTGTTAGAACTGCCGGATTCGTTGAAGAAAAGGTACGTTGAACAGGCTTCGCGTTGTTCTCTGAAATTCTTGTTCGAAGCCTTGAATGTCACCACAGCTTGCGAGGCGGGGTACAAGTTGGCTGTCAACCCTAGGCTACACATTGAGTTTGCTTTGATGAAGCTTAGCTTCTTGATGAAGGCTCCGGATGCTTCTCGGCCAGTAGTTGAGACTGCGAAGATTTCTGCGGATGCCGAGAGGAAATCGGAAACGTCCGGAGTTGTCACTGAGACTGCTGCAACGGTCACTGAGCCTGTCGAAGTGGCCAAAGTCATAGGTGCAGATGTCTTGCCTAAAGTCGCTTCGACAGGCTCAGCGACCGATGTTGGAAGCGAATCGAACGAAATCGAAAGTTCTGGCACATCGGCCGTTGTGGGTGAGAATCCCGCTCCGAGGGCGAGAAGAAAGCCGGTGAAGACTGGTGCCTCTTTGTCGCTCAATTCGATAATCGAGGAAGAAGAGAATAAGAAGGTCGTTAAGGAAACAGCGCCTGTCGCGGATGTGATGCCAGAAGACAGTGTCGTTTTGGAGGCTTGGAAAACCATACCGGCTGAGAATGCTTCAAGCCCACGCCTTGCCAACACCCTACAGAACGCTGAGATCAGCATAGAGGCTAAGGATGGCTATAAGGAATTGACATTCAAGGTTAGCAACGCTTCCCAAGAGAAATGGATCCGGGAAAACCGTCTGATGATTCTGGAAGGGAACTTGCAGAAAAAGGTTGGATCTTCAAGGATCAGGTTGGAAGTCTCGGTTGTTCCGACCGAGGAGAAAGAGGTGCAGCCTTACACGGATCAAGAGAAGGCTACAGCCCTGATGGGACAGAACGGTGAGGTCCAAAATCTGATCAAGGATTTTGGGCTTGAGACAAAATAATAATTTTATACACAGCGATTAAGATGAAACTTCATTGCGAGAATCTTGTTAAGAAATATGGCATCAGGACCGTCGTCAAAGGCGTTTCCATGGAGATCAACCAAGGAGAAATCGTAGGATTCCTTGGGCCGAACGGAGCTGGAAAGACCACGAGTTTCTACATGATTACTGGGCAGATTGTGCCGAATGGTGGTCGTGTTTTCCTTGATGATGAAGACATCACTGAACTCCCTATGTACAAGAGAGCTCAGAAAGGAATCGGCTATCTGCCACAGGAGGCTTCGGTGTTCCGTAAGATGTCCGTGGAGGACAACATCATGTCGGTGATGGAGATGTCGGACATGCCTAAGGCGGAGCGGCAGGAAAGGCTTGAGGATCTGATTAACGAGTTCAATCTTTCTAAGGTCCGCAAAAGTCTTGGCATTCAGCTTTCCGGAGGGGAGAGGCGTCGCTGCGAAATCGCTCGTGCCCTAGCCATCGACCCGAAGTTCATCTTGTTGGACGAGCCATTCGCTGGGGTGGATCCGATTGCTGTTGAGGACATTCAGTTCATCATCGCTAAACTTAAGTACAAGGACATCGGTGTCATCATCACTGACCACAATGTGGGTGAGACCTTGGCAATCACTGACCGCGCGTACCTGCTCTACGAGGGCACGATCCTCCAGCAGGGCACTCCGGAGTCCCTTGCAGCTGACGAGGATGTCCGCACCAAATACCTCGGTTCCGGCTTCGTCCTGAAGAAATCCGTCTCCGTGGAGCGCGCCAAAGCCGAACACGCCGCTCTTGAGGCTGCCCGTGCCGTCAAAGCCGCTGCTTCTTCGGAATCTGCTGCCACCATCTAAAATTGGTGAAGTGTAATCTCTTGAAAGTTAGGAATATAACGAATTGCCTTCGGTCATCATTTACTGAAGATGGATAGGCAATCGTTTGATTATAAATAATTTACCCGCCACTCTCTCATTATCAAGAGGTGGCGGGTAACTATTTATTGAATCGTCCATTCGGCCCCGTCCTTGGTGTCTTTGACAGTGATGCCGAGGGTTTTGAGGTGGTCTCGGATGGCATCGCTAGCCGCCCAATCCTTTGCGGCCTTGGCCTTCGCACGCTCCTCCAGCACCATATTCATGAGACCTGAGACAATCTCCTGCCCTTTGCCCGATTCCGCTGCAGCCTCGTCCTTGAGACCGAGAACTCCGAACACGATGTCATCGAAAATCTGAAGCAGAGTCTCCAGATCACCCTTGCTTAATGCTCCCTGAACCTGCCCGTTCGGTCCCTGAGCTTGTCGAAGGGCCGTTGTACGTTGCGCTTCGACAGGCTCAGCGACCGCATGTCCAGCCTTGGCCAAGTTGATCAGCCGCACCGCATCGAAGATGTGAGACAACGCGATAGGCGTGTTGAGGTCGTCGCAAAGCGCCTCATAGACAGCATTGAATATTCCTTTGACCTCCTCAGAAGTGGCAGGGCATGTGTCTGGTGCCTGAGCAGTGATGAACTCTCCATACTGCATCGCATCCACCGGATCGCCTTCCGTTCCTTTCCTGGTGTCGGTGATCCCGGCAGCAGATGCCAAAGTACGAAGATCCTTTGCGGCCTGCATCACCCTCTTCAGCCCCTTCTCTGCGGCCTGCAACGCCTCGTTGCTGAAATCCAACGTGCTTCGGTAGTGCGCCTGAAGGATGAAGAATCTAACCGTCATCGGGGAATATGCCTGGGCAAGTTTCTCGTGCTGTCCGCTGAAGAGTTGAGGCAGGGTGATGAAGTTGCCCAGGGACTTGCCCATCTTCTGGCCGTTGATCGTGATCATGTTGTTGTGCACCCAGTAGTGAACGCCTTGGGTGTGGCGGCTGGCCACATTCTGAGCGATCTCGCACTCGTGGTGAGGGAACATCAGATCCATTCCGCCGCCGTGGATGTCGAACTCGTTGCCGAGGTATTTCTCGCCCATCACGGAGCACTCCAGATGCCATCCAGGGAATCCCTCGCTCCAAGGGCTCGGCCAGTGCATGATGTGCTCAGGCTCAGCCTTTTTCCAGAGTGCAAAGTCGTACGGAGCCTTCTTGTCGCTCTGTCCGTCCAGTTCTCTGGTGCCCTCGCGTGTGTCGTCAAGGGTGCGTCCTGAGAGGACACCATAGTGGTAGTCCTTGTTGTATTTCTCGACATCGAAATAGACTGATCCGTTGGAAACATAGGCATAGCCCGCGTCAAGGATCTTCTTGATGGTCTCGATCTGCTCGATGATGTGTCCCGATGCCCTCGGCTCGATCGAAGGAGGCGCCACGTTCAGCTGACGCATCGCCTCGTGGTAACGGAACGTGTAGGTCTGCACAACCTCCATCGGCTCAAGCTGCTCCAGCCTGGCCTTCTTGGAAATCTTGTCCTCGCCATCGTCAGCGTCGTGCTCAAGGTGTCCCACATCGGTGATGTTGCGCACATAGCGCACCTTGTAGCCCAGATGCCTGAGCAGTTTGAAAAGCACATCGTAAGTCACTCCCGGACGGGCGTGACCAAGATGGGCCTCTCCATAGACTGTCGGCCCGCAGACGTACATTCCCACGTGTCCAGGTTGTATCGGCTTGAAAAGCTCTTTATTGCGTGTAAGAGTATTTGTCAGAAATAAAGGTCTCATATTCAGTAATGTGTTTTTCTTTTAGTCGGATTATTTTGCGAATCTTCCGTAAATGTCGAAAGCGACGCCAAGGTTGACACTCCATGCGCTGCAAGGGGACTCATAGCCGGTTCTTGCCGCATAGAGCCTGAAGCGGACACCTGTCTCTCCGTAGTCCCTTCCGAAGAATGAGTTTGTGTTGTTGCTGTAGTACCTGCGGATCTTCCAGTCCCACTGCACGCCTCCGCAGAACCGCAGCCCTGACAGATTCTCGCTTCTGACATCATCGCCAAGGTAGTCGTAGCCTCTGCAGATCATTCCCGCTCCTATTCCCACGAAAGGGATAAGGTTGAAGTGGTTCTTGTCAACCAGGGCGTAGCCGGCAGTCAGGTTGATGTTCCATCCGCTTGTCCTTTCGCCGGATTTCCAGTCGTGTTTTCCTTCCGGATAAGGCACGTCTCTTTTCAGTCTTCCATAACCGCCCATTGTCATGTCGATGCCGAATCTTGCCCTGGAGACAGAAACCTCGCATCCCAATGACATTCCATTAAGGGATTTAAGATAGTCGGTGATCTCACCGGTGTAGAACTCCCCTCCATAGCCGATGTAATAGCCGAATCCGACCCTTCTCAGGCGTATTTCCGGCACTGTGTCCTTAGGGGCGTATTCATCCAGGGCCTTCTCAACATTTGATCTGTACCTGTTGACGACGGACGTGTCCCTGCCGTTCTGCGAAACAGCCTTGAATTCCTTCAGGGAGTTGTCACATAGGTTCATATAGTAGTCAAGAAGGACGTTGTAGTTGCCGTTTGAGGAGGTGTCCAACTCGCTTTGGAATTTTCTGCGGGTCAGCTCAACGATGTCGAAGCAGACCTGCTGGAAGCCGATGGTCTGATCGGGGGCAGAGCTCGAGTTGACCCACGAGTTGACCCTGTCCATATAAGCCTCAGTGGTTATCTTGCGATAGACAAGGTTGCCGTACTTTTTCTTTTCAGGGTTGCCTTTGATTCCGTAATATAGCCAAGAAGCATCTTTTTCGTCAGGTCCAAGTACTTCTCTTATCCTGAAATCTTTTGATGTCAGTGGGCCGTCGTCCCATTTTCGGATGCTGGACTGGTAGTCCTGCGCCTTGGCGGAAAGCGCGGAGGCCGCAAGGACGCATAAAAATGAAAAATAAATTCTGGTCATATTGCCGGTTTTGTCGTCGTTCATTTCTTATGAATGCCTGATCGGATTGTAAATATACTGATTATTGCAGAATATCTCCGAAATTTTCAGATGAATTTCACTGGATATTCATCTGAATTACAGCCTTTACATAATCAAGACTTCCTGCCGGTCAGCCTCTCGAACACGGTCTTGTAGGCGTCACCGACGTGGCCGTAGTCCTTGCGGAAGCGGTCCTTGTCGAGGCGGTCACCTGTGGCGATGTCCCAGAAACGGGCACTGTCCGGGGTGATGTCATCACTCATCACGAGCCGTCCGTCCGACAGATGCCCGAATTCTATCTTGAAGTCCACCAGCGTGATGCCTATCTCCTTGAACACCGGAGTCAGGATGCGGTTGACCTGCTTTGTCAATGAATATATCCGCTCAAGCTCTTCCTTGCTCACGAGACCGAGGGCCACGGCGTGGTAGTCGTTGATGATCGGGTCGCAGAGGATGTCTGACTTGTAGCAGAGGTCGTAGACCGGTTCCTTCGGCACGATTCCTTCCTCCAGTCCCAGCCTTTGGGCCATCGACCCCGCGATCACATTCCGCACGATAACCTCCATCGGAATCACCTTCGATTTCCAGCAAAGCTGCTCTGTGTCAGAGATCTGCTCGATGAAATGCGTTGGCACTCCGCCTTTCTGCAACAGTCTGGAGATCTCGCACGAAATCCCGTTGCAGTACAGCCCCTTGTCCTTGATCACCGCCTTCTTGATCTTGTTGAAAGCCGTGATGTCATCAGTGAAGTGAATAATCACCTTCTCCGGGTCGTCCGTCTCGAAGATCTTGATGGACACCCCATCGTGTATAATATTCCTCTTTTCCATTGTAGTGTTTTTCACTATGTCTTTCAGTTGTGGCCGTGGTCGCTGAATATGACTTTGGCGACCGACGCTTCGCGCCCTATCCGGGTAAAGGGTCGCCAAAGTCATACTCAGCAACCGCTCTTCGTGCACTAATTGTCACTTCGACAGGTTCATTGACCGGTTGTTGCCCCTGCCTTGGCGGTAAAGCACCACCGCTGCGACCATTCACCCGGACAGGGCGCGAAGCGTAGGGAGCGGTGGTGGAGCTTTACCGTCAAGGCCTTGACCAGTAATATTATCCGATAAAATACCTGACAGCATTCTCGAACAGCGGCTGCTCAAGGTCGGCCTCGATGTTCTTCAACAGATTCCTCTCGTACCTCTCGCTGTGACCCATCTTGCCAAGGATCTGGCCGTTGCGGCTGATGATGCCCTCGATGGCGTAGTAAGACCCGTTGGGATTGTAAGGCGACTCCATCGTAGGCTCGTCCGTCAGCGGATCAACGTACTGGAACGCCACCTGGCCGTTGGCGAACAACTCGCGGGCCAACTCCTCGCTCACCACAAACTTGCCCTCACCGTGGCTGACCGGGATCGCATATTCATCTCCGATAGTCATTCCCTTGAGCCAAGGAGAGTTGGCCGTTGCGACGCGGGTCGTCACCATCTGCGAGATGTGCCTGTTGATGTCATTGCGGAACAGGGTAGGAGAGTCCTTTGTCATCTTGCCGAGCTCCCCGTAAGGCAGCAGCCCCGACTTCACAAGCGCCTGGAATCCGTTGCATATTCCCAAAATCAGACCGCCACGTGAAAGCAGCCCCTCGATAGCCTCTGCGATGTCCTTGTTGTTCAGCACGTTCGCGATGAACTTGCCGCTTCCGTCCGGTTCGTCACCGGCCGAGAAACCACCGCTGAGCATAAGGATCTGGCAATTGTCGATGTTCTCCTTCATCTCGGTGATCGACTCGAACACATCCTTGTCCGAAAGGTTGCGGAACACGGATGTACGGATCTCGGCCCCCGCCTTGCGGAACGCTTTGGCCGAATCATAGTCGCAGTTCGTGCCAGGGAAGACAGGAAGGTAAGCGACCACCTTGTCAACCTTCGGCCCTTTATATTCAAGATCAGCCTTCTTGGCCTTGAACGGCTTCACGCCTTCCATTCCCTTCGGCATAAGTCTCTTGAAATCAGGCTTGCTCACCGCAGGGTAAACTTTCTCGAAGAGCGACGCGTTGAAATCCATCAACTCGAAGATGGACAGTTTCGTTCCGTTGACGCGGACATTGCCGTCCTCTCCGGAAGTGACGGAGCCGATCTCAATGGCGTTTTCGAAGTCAAGCGCGCTCCCGTCGGTCTCCACCACAATCGAACCGTAGTTCAGATTGAACAGGTCGTCCTCCGAAAGGTTCACGTCGAAGCCGAAAGCGTTGCCGAAGCTCATCTTGCAGAGCGCCTCCGCGACTCCACCGAATCCAACGGCCCAACCGGCCACGATCGTACCCTCGCTGATCTGTTCTTGAATGTAATTCCAGTTTCTCTTGAGCTGCTCTGTGTCGGGCATCCTGTTCGCGAGCGGCGTGTGCTTCACAAGATAGAGTCGGTCTCCCTCCCATTTGAGTTCCGGAGAGATCACATTGTCGGCCTTTACCGTTGTGATGCCGAACGCGATGAGGGTCGGAGGAACGTGGATTGTCTTACCGTCCTCTGTCTCGAATGATCCGCTCATGGAGTCCTTGCCACCGATTGAGGCAAGTCCGAGTTCTTTCTGCATCTTCAGCGCTCCGAGCAGGGCAGCGGTTGGCTTGCCCCACACCTTAGGGTCGGCGGTCATCCTTTCAAAATATTCCTGACAGGAGAATCTCATTGTCTCCCAATGCCCTCCGGCAGCCACAACCTTGCTGCAAGCCTCTATGAATGAATATGCCGCACCGTGGTAAGGACTCCATTCGCAAAGGTCCGGATTGAATCCGAATGCCATCATGCTGGCGGTGTCGGTGTAGCCGTCCACCGGAAGTTTCTGGACAGAGACCTGAGTCTCCGTTGTCTGGAGTTCGCCTCCGAACGGCATTAGCACGGTCGAGCGTCCGATGGTCGAGTCGAACATTTCTATAAGTCCTTTCTGGCAGGTTACGTTCGGATCTTGCAGGTTGGCGAACATTCTCTCTTTCAGATTCTTGCCCGGCACATCGCGGAAGAACGGATCCCTGTCCTCGACCGCTCCGATCGTGGCCTTTGAATAGTGCTTCGCTCCAGCGCTGTCGATGAACGCGCGGCTCAGGTCCACAACCACCTTGTCACCATAAAACATCCTCATCCTAGCTGTGTCGGTAACCTCGGCAACGTGCGTCACCTCGATGTTCTCACTGTGGCAGAGTCTCTTGAACTCTTCCTCGTCCTTCGCCTCCACAACAACGGCCATGCGCTCCTGTGACTCGCTGATGGCCAGCTCCGTGGAGTTCATTCCGCTGTATTTGACCGGAACGCGGTCGAGGTAGATGTCCAGCCCATCGGCAAGCTCACCGATGGCGACACTCACTCCGCCGGCTCCGAAGTCGTTCGATTTCTTTATCAGTTTTGTGACCTCCGGCCTTCTGAAAAGTCTCTCCAATTTTCTCTCCTCTGGAGCGTTACCTTTCTGCACCTCGCTTCCGCAAGTCTCAAGGGACTCCTCAGTGTGTTCTTTGGACGAGCCGGTCGCTCCTCCGATTCCGTCACGACCGGTACGGCCTCCGATCATCAGCACCACGTCTCCGGCCTTAGGGCTTTCCCTTCTGACATTCTCTGCCTTTACCGCTCCGACCACGGCACCGACCTCCATTCTCTTGGCGGTGTAGCCCTCGTGGTAGATCTCGCGCACATGGGTTGTCGCCAGACCGATCTGGTTGCCGTAGGATGAATATCCATGCGCCGCCTTCCTGGTGATGATCTTCTGCGGAAGTTTGCCCGGAAGCGTCTCGCTGACAGGCTTGTAGATGTCTCCGGCTCCTGTGACACGCATCGCCTGATAGACGTAGGAACGGCCTGAAAGCGGATCCCTGATGGCTCCTCCAAGGCAGGTGGCAGCTCCTCCGAACGGCTCGATCTCCGTAGGGTGGTTGTGCGTCTCGTTTTTGAACATCAGCAGCCATCTCTCTGTCTCTCCGTCGACATCCACGTCAATGAATATGCTGCACGCGTTGTTCTCCTCGCTGACCTCCAAGTCATCCAGCAGTCCGTGCTTCCTGAGATATTTCGCTCCGATCGTGGCCATGTCCATCAAGTTCAGTCCCTTCTTATCACGACCGGTCTCCGAGCGCATCTTCATGTACAGGCTCATCGTGCCGTCAATGTCTCCCTTGATGAAGGAATCCTCCACGTTGATGCTTTCCAGTTCGGCTGTGAAGGTTGTGTGGCGGCAATGGTCGCTCCAATAGGTGTCCAGAATCCTCAGTTCAGTCTCGTTCGGATCCCTGCCTTCCTCGGAGAAGTACCTAACAACTTCCGCGAGATCGTCTGCGTTCATCGCCAGGCCCATCTTCTTGCAATAAGCCTTCAGGTCGTCCCCGCTCATATTCCTGAATCCTTCCAGAACAGGAACTGGTTTAACCGCTGCATGCTCTGTGTCAGCGAGTTTGCTGAGGTCTTTCGTGCGGGACTCCACAGGATTTATGTAGTAGTGGCGGATCTTCTCGAGGGTCTCTTCGGAAGCGTTGGCATCGACAATAAGCAGTTTTGAGCTCTTGATGCTGATCTGTGCCGATGGCTCGATCAGGTGCACGCAGTCCACAGCCGAGGCCGCCCTCTGGTCGAACTGCCCGGGAAGGTACTCCACTGCGATGTACTTCGCTCCGTCCAGATTGATTGAATCTGTGACAGAGTCGGTCACAATCTCTCCGAAGACACTGTAGCGGCTCTTTTCCAGAAGTTCCGGTGTGAATCCGAAAAGGTCATAAACATTAAGCAGCCGAAGCGTTTTCAGCTCCAGCTGCAAGTTCTCGTTGAGTTCCCCAAGAAGACTCTTTGCCTCCACTTGGAACTCCGGGTATTTCTCCACGAAAATGCGGTAATTGGACATCTTTGAAGTTCTGTTTTTAAGACTAACGCAAAGTTAGTTCTTTCGGCCCACATTTACAAAATCATTTCTTGGTCATAACCAAGAAAAATCATTGGAGATCAGAAGTTCATCTTTTTTGATAAGATGAGTGGTTTGCATAGGGATTGATTGATATGATAGAAAGTGTTTATGAGCCAAATCTTTAACCTCTTCTACGCAGTCATATGTCATTAGGTAGTTTCCTTTGATCTCTGAGACAAGGTCAAACAGACCTTCATGATCAATCTCAAAATGAGTATAAAGTCGATGACCTGCTACAGTGTATGGTGGATCAATGAAAAATGCGGCCTTGGAATCATGAATATGTTGACGTATTATTGAAAAAGCATCGGCCTGATGGAATTCTATTTTTGTTGACATCTCATGAATTGCCTTTATTCTTCTGGCGAGTGTCTCTGGATACCATCTAGAAAATATTCCTTTGCTGTTTTCTCCGTTCTTCATCATTCCGGAACCTTTAGCAAGGATTCCTCCATGACAGGTCCTGTTTCTAAGCAGAGTCGAGAAAGCTAATTCTCTCTCGTTCTTGCCCTCTTTTGAAAGGATGTTATGAAGCTCTTCATATTGAGGTTTGAATGTCAATATTTGGGCAATAAGCCAATCGCAATCGTTGCTTAGCATAGTTTTCCAAACAGCCGCGACATCTTCATCAATTTCGGAGAATATGACTTTCTTGAAATATCCTTCGAATATGGCAGTAAGTCCTGTGATTCCACCTCCACAGAAAGGTTCGATCAACGTGTTACAGCCAGAACAATGACTGAACCATTTTCTTGACGTAGGTACCAGCCATGTTTTTCCACCAGGATACCTAAATGGACTGCGTTGAGGAACTGATGAGACATTCACCACTTTCTCCTTTTCTTTTACAATATTCCCGAACAGATCGTAATTGACAATAGTTTGCATGTTCATTCATTTGTGCCGTTAGACGAATCGAGAATTGTACGCGGATTATCTGGAGATAGTTGAGGTTGATTTTTAGATTCAAGTTTCTTTTGTAGTGAACTTATAAACACATCTATGTTTCCTGGCCTTGGCGCAATCACCGTGTTCAAAGCAGAATGATATTCCGTGTAAACTACCCTTGATAAAACGAGATGGTAAGAGTCTGTACGGGTGTCATGCTTCAGACGGTAAAGAAACCAAGCAATGTCTGCATTGGCTTCATTTACAGTAGAAAGCTCAGGCAATGTTGAAAAGAACTCTTCTTGGATGACGATACATTGTTTCTTTCCCCATGACTTGAATATGCTCCCTTTAGAAAGCATTTGCGGAATAAGCCTTTTTCTTGAAGACGAAAGATAGTCAGGGTGAGGATAATTGTCTCCATCCCATTTAAAATCTGGTGATGGATTGCTTAGATATTTATTGAAAGCGTTTCTTAAATTACCTGAGATATACACACCTTGCACTTCCACGGAAGCGAAATCGAGGATATCCCCATCATCGTTTAACTGCACGATAACATAGTCGATGTTTCCAGCTGATTTTCCATCAATATCGTTCAACTTGACTTCAGAAAGAGATGTCCACTTAGAACCAATAGGAAACGCGAATCTTGCAGCATCCTCAATTATCGTCCAATCTTCACGAAATCGAACAGGGCAAGTAATGACACCTTCTCCATTATGGAAAATGCTGCACACTCCTAATGGATCTTGAGCCTTGTCCTTTGTGCAGTTAGGAACAATATTACAGAAAGGGCAGAGTTTGTTGGCTCTAAAGTTATCTGCTTTTTTGCTTTGGTTGGATATCGGAAACCCAAAAACCTCGGCCAGGGGATTACTGTTCATAAACGACTATGTTTTATTCCAAAGTTAGCCTTTTCGATCCACTTATACGAAAGTTTTAGTCAATCCATAGGCTGAAGAAACGCCAGATTTCGGAGCAGGTGTCCATGTCTTTGTCGGACCATGAGTGGTTGCCGCCTTCGACTTTGTAGAGCCAGACTTCGGTGGGCTTACCGCCTTTCTCTGCCGGTTTGCCAGCCTTGAACTGATAGAGAGTGACTTGATTACGGCCATCCCAGCGAGGAAGTTCGATGACATATTCCTCGGTGCAACCATTGACAGCTATGATTCGACTTATGGCAGCGGGGACTGGAAGATAGGCACCCCATCCTCCTTTATTCTCCGGGTCACCAAGCCATTCGGAAGTGTGATCCTGGGTGCCGTGCACCTCCATGAAAGGAAGCGGGTGCTTGTAGGAATATTCAGTTTCCATCCAGTTGAACTGAAGTCCAGCGATTGAAGCCATGGCCTTGAAGGCTTTCGGTGCGCGCATCGCGATCAGGTAGATGATGTCACCTCCGTTGGACATTCCGGTGAGAAAGGTGTTCTTCGGACTGAGGTCGAATTTTTTCTGGAGTTCTTTGGAAAGGGCGATGAGGAACTTCACGTCATCTGTCTTCATGCCTTCTTGGGACGGGTAGCGGACATTCCAGCCTGGTTTGCCTTTCGGGTCCTTGATCCCTTGAGGGTAACAGACCGCGAAGCCGTTTTTGTCGGCGACATCCATCATGGCCTTCTTTCCCTTGAGAGCCGATCCTCCGTAGCCGTGCAGGACTATCACCAGCGGAGCCCCTGCCTTAAGACCTTCCGGACGGTAGAGATAATATTCCCGCTCCAGCCCTTGATTCTTCATCGTGAACCGTTCGCACCGCTCCTTCACTCCGTAATCTTCGGCAGGGCTTTCACCAGGCGTGGATGCTTCGACAGGCTCAGCATCCGGTTGATTCGTAACATTGAATATGCTTGTCTGGTCACCGAGCCTGCCAGCCTGGTCACTGAGTCTGTTCGATCGGTCGCTGAGCTTGTCGAAGCGACAGCCCATGACGTTCTCCGTCCCATTGCTTCCCATTGCACAGAAAATAGACAGAAGCGCTGCAATAATCGTGGAGGATAACATATTGATTGATTGTGTTTTAACGAATATCCTCCCGTCGGATATGGCGGGAGGATAATGTCTATTATTTTGATTTACAAATTGTTAGTCTCCACGCGCTATTTGCTCTCAGCTGCCTCGACAGCTTTGAAATAGCGGTAGGAATTAACCTTAAGTTCACCGGCAGCGGGTTCGTCAAGCACAACGGTTCCGTTCTCATGCAGCTGAAGTGCGGAAAGGGTTACATAGTGGCTGACAGAGCCTTCGATGGCTTGACTGACAACTCTAGCTTTCTTGCTTCCGAAAGCGAGGATGAGAACCTCCTTGGCTCCGCAAACAGTGGCGACACCAACAGACATAGCCTGTTTAGGTACTAAGTTTACATCACCACCGAAGAAGCGAGAGTTAACCTCGATTGTGTCTTGGGTCAGAGTCACAACTCTCGTCCTTGAGTTTATGGAAGAGAATGGCTCGTTGAAGGCCAGATGGCCGTCTTCACCAACGCCGCCGAGGAACAAGTCGATTCCACCAGCCTCTACTATTGCTTTCTCGTAGTCTTCACACTCTTTGTCAAGATTAGCCGCATTGCCATTGAGAATGTGGATGTTGCCCGCAGGGATGTCAATCTTGTCAAAAAGGTTCTTGTGCATGAAGCTATGGTAGCTCTCAGGGTGATTCTCAGGAATCCCAACATATTCATCCATGTTGAATGTGATGACATTCTTGAAGGAAACCTCTCCGGCTGCACACATTCTGGCCAGTTCGGCATAAGTGTCCAATGGTGTTGATCCTGTTGGAAGTCCGAGTACGAAAGGCTTGTCTGTCCTTTCAGCCTTTGCCTTGATTGCGGCAGCGATGTGGTGGGCCGCCCAAAGTGAGCCCTCTTTCTTTGTGTCTTTAATGATGACTCTCATGATTGTTCTATGTCTTTAATTATTTATTTTAATCTTAGAAATACTTCAATAGCTTGATATTCAGCCATTCCTAACTCATCGTAAAGTTTAGCAGTGTTCTGAGTTCGCTCCTCGGCCCTCTGCCAGAATTCCCTTGGATCATCACCAGGAAACGGAACGATGTCTTTCTGTGACAGATGGCGGAAGATGGCATGGCGTTTCTCAATGAGCTCGCCCGGACTGAGCGGAACGGCCATGTCAACTCTCCACAGTTCCCACTCCATCCATGCTCCTCTGTAGAGCCAGATAGTGGTGTCGTTCAGCCAATCATTTCCTTCTTCCTTGAGCTGCTCGATGGCCTCAAGAGCGGCTTCTGTGCAGACTCTGTGCGTTCCGTGAGGATCGGCAAGGTCTCCAGCCATGTAGATCTGATCAGGGTGAAGCTTTACAATCAAAGCCTTGATTATGTCAAGATCCTTCTGGGTGCGTGGAAGCTTTGTCACACCACCAGACTCGTAGAAAGGCAGGTTGAGGAAGTGCACATTGGTGTTGTCGTTGAGGCCGAAGCTTCTGTCGGCTCCACGTGCCTCACTGCGACGGATAGCCGCCTTTATTGCTAGAAGTTCCTTAGGTTCAGGTTCTCCCGGCTTCTTGGAGTCAATAATCTTCTTTACCTCATCGAATCTATCCCCGAATCCAAGCTGATAGGCTGCGTCCATGTGCTGGAGCACAACGTCATCGTGGACTGCCAAGTCTCCAGAAGTTTCATAGGCAACATGAACGTCATGTCCCTGATGCACAAGACGAATGAATGTGCCACCCATTGAGATCACATCATCATCGGGGTGAGGGGAGAAGATCAGCACCTTTTTAGGGAACGGAGTCGATTTGACAGGTCTAGTGGAGTCGTCAGCGTTCGGTTTTCCGCCAGGCCATCCGGTGATGGTGTGCTGGAAGTCATTGAACACATCAATGTTGATCTTGTCGAACGGTCCGTAGAGCTCAATGAGTTCTCCTAAGAAGTTCTCAAGGTAGTCTTGCTGAGTGAGTTTCAAGATAGGCTTGTGAACCCTCTGGCAGAGCCATACCACAGCCTTGCGGATGAGGGTGTTGGTCCATTGGCAAGGTCCTACCATCCAAGGGGCTACGAGCCTTGTTAGCATCGAGGCTGACATCTCATCGGTGTAGAATGTGATGTTGTCGTGACTCTGAAGCCATGATGCTGGGCATGAAGAACTGATTTCGCCTTCAACGATCCTCTTTACGATTTCGGCCTTGTCTTCGCCCCAAGCCATCAGAATAATCCTTCGTGCGCTCATCATGGTTCCAATGCCCATGGTGATAGCTGCTTTAGGGGTTACAGCGATGTCTCCATTGAAATTCCTCGCTTGCCTTTTCCTTGACTGATAGGAGAGAGGAACCGTACGCGTCTGGCTCTTTTCAGTAGAACCAGCCTCATTGAAACCGATCTGTCCACCTTCCCCAACGCCAATCACGAGCAAATCAAGACCTCTTGCAATCTTGTCAAAATCAGCACAGTAGTCAGAAACTTGCTCCTTTGGAATTGACCCGTCAGGAATATGTATGTTCTCATTCTTGACATCGACTTGGTCTAGGAATTCTGCATGAAGCCTATGATTGCGGCTTTGAACTGAATTTTTGCTGCAAGGGTAATATTCGTCAATTGAGAACACTTCGACATTGGCAAAAGAGACTTTGCCTTCTCTGAATTGTTTAGTGAGGGCAGTGTAGAGAGACACTGGGGTCTTTCCAGTAGTAAGACCGAGTTTGAAAGAACGCGGCAGCGTGGCCTTCTCGTGGTCTTTGATTGCTTTTACAATGATGTCAGCCACGCGTTCGCTTCCGATGGCTGCGTCATCAAAAATCTCGGTGGTAATCTTCTCGTGAGAATGGAGAATGCTCTTAGGCAGATTCTCCTCAATCAGTCCACCATCTTTGGGTAAAGAAAAGTGCTTCATTTCTTTGAGCTTAAAATTTCGTTAATATGATATGTTTCGTTGTCCGTACTCGGACCAAAGCTCTATGTCTTTACGCTTGTTGGCTGGGGCGGAACCCGTGCCTGAAGTCACGGTCGTTATGTGGCTATCAGTTTAAACCTTGCAAATATAATCAGTTTTTACCGAAAGGTGTTCTTCCGTGGCATCCTAATTTTGATGAAAAAAGACATTGTGACATTTTTCTTGCGATGTCTTGGAATATCGGAGGAAAATCAATAACTTTGCAATCCTCATGGAAGCGTGACGCTTTCAGCGTGGAAGTCTACAAGAATTGCCCGAATGGCGGAATTGGTAGACGCGTTGGACTCAAAATCCAATGTCCTTTAAAGACGTGCCGGTTCGAGCCCGGCTTTGGGCACAAAAATTTAAAAGCCAAAGTCTTCAACATCAAGACTTTGGCTTTTTAAATTGGCTAATAATGAGATTACACTCTCTGACCGTAAGAACGATCGGTGGTGTTGACAGTGATCTTGTCGCCCTGATTGATGAACAGAGGAACCATGATCTTGGCACCGGTCTCAAGGGTACATTCCTTCAAAGCACTAGTAGAGGCAGTGTTGCCTTTCACAGCAGGCTCTGTGTAGGTTACCTCAAGGGTAACGTAGGTAGGAAGCTCGCAGGTAAGGCACTTCTCCTCAGGCTCAGTGACAAACATCATCTCAACATGCTGGCCTTCTTTCATCAAGTCAGCGTTCTCAACAACATCATGGGGCAGGTGAATCTGCTCGTAAGTCTCCTCGTGCATGAAGTTAAATCCGTCCTCGTCTGAGTAGAGGAACTGATAAGGACGTCTCTCAACATTGATGACATCAATCTTCATTCCTGCTGTGAAGGTGTTCTCAAGGATTCTACCGTTCTCAAGGTTGCGAAGTTTTGTCTTTACGAAAGCTGGACCTTTCCCAGGCTTAACGTGCTGGAAATAGACTACTTGGCAAGGTTTGCCGTTGTAGCTGATATAAAGGCCATTTTTAAAATCTGCTGTTGTTGCCATAAAAATATGTAATGAATTTAGTAATCAAAACAATGACGTGCCGCATCCTCTGCGTTCTTTTTGAATATGATTTCAAAAGATTGAAGCGCAATCATTTCGACCGCAAAGTTAACTATTTGTGGATATTCCTGCAAAAAATTCTTTCTGCGACCTGCTCCAAAAGCCATCCTGGAGTGGAGGTTGCTCCGCAGACACCGACCTTGTCTCCGTCATGGAACCATTCTGGTGTCAGTTCAGAAGAATCTGAAATATGATAGGTGCGGTGATTCTTGGACTTGCATAGGTCGAAAAGTACCTTGCCGTTGGAACTAGAAGCACCTGACACAAAAATGATGACATCGTGTTTAAGAGCAAACTCTGCCAATTCTTCATGCCTTGACGCTACCTGAGAACATATTGTGTTATGAACTGTCAGACTGGCCTGACCATGTACCGCTTCTCCACCGCAAGTCTCAGTTCTTAGCGGTCGCTGAGCCTGTCGAAGCGACTCTGAAAGCACCTTGCAGATCTGGGAATATTCCACCGGACTCTTTGTGGTCTGGGAGAAAATCTCCACCGGACAATCTGTCCGGATGGTGCCGTTGACAAGGGCGGAGCGTAGCATCCCGATGTTCTCGATCACCACCGCGTCACCATCGACCTGCCCCAACAACCCAAGTACCTCGGCATGCCCAATTTTTCCGAATATGATCAATTGCCCTCCAGTTGGTTTTAGCCGTTCATAGGCTTGTCGGATGCTTTTTTGAAGCCTCAGCACCACGGGGCACGTGCAGTCGATGACTGTTAGTCCAAGCTTGGAGGCCAATGAATATGTCTGCGGTGGCTCACCGTGCGCACGGATGAGAAGAGTTTCGGATGACGGTGTTGGGATATTCAGAAGCTCTTCTTTGTCGATTGTGACGAGCCCTTTCCCTCCGAGTCGCTGCAACTCGGCCTCGTTGTGTACGATCGCTCCCAAAGAGTACAACTTTCCCCCAGAATGCTCCTCCAAGAACTTCTCGGCTCGGCTGATTGCCCGGATCACTCCTCCACAGAAGCCGGAATGCTTCTCTATCTCAACCTGAAGGCTCATCGCACTATTCTAGAATCCCGAAACGGCCTTGTGCAAGTCCTTGGAACCAAACAAGTTCCTCGTGTAGGTTCATGTCTGAGTTGTCCAACACAAAAGCGTCAGCAGCTCTGGAAAGAGGTGAGACCTCACGATGCGAGTCGATGTAGTCCCTTTCCCGGAGGTTCTTCATCACATCCTCCATTTGCGGTTCCTGCCCTTTGGCTTTCATCTCATCGTAACGTCTCTGTGCTCTGACCTCATCACTTGCTGTCATGAATATCTTCACCTCAGCATCAGGGAACACAGTAGTGCCGATGTCCCGTCCGTCCATCACGACCCTTTTCCTACGACCGAATGCGTGCAGGCGCTCGTCAACATATTCCCTAACAAACGGGATTGCCGATACTGGGCTGACGTGGCTTGACACCTCTAGGGTGCGAATCTCCTTTTCTACGCATCTCTCTCCGATGAAAGTCCCTCTGGTCTTGAAATCGAGATTCAATTTCGGTAGCACTGCTTTTAGTCCGGATTCATCAATGCCCCCGTCCTTTCCGATAAACCCTTTCTCGATGGCGTACAAGGTCACTCCGCGATAAAGGGCTCCGGAATCCAGATAAAGGAATCCAAAATGCTCAGCTATCAGTTTGGCAAGCGTGCTCTTGCCCGTTGATGAGTAGCCATCGATGGCTATGATGATGTCAGGTAGTTTCATACGGCAAAATTATCAAATTTTATGTAAAGAAAGAATTTTGTCCGATATTTGTACTACGTTTTTCCTTGGTTTCCCGCTTGTGATTTAGGAAAAGCGAACGTGAATAAAGACGAATTTCTATGAAGATATTAATTGTTGATGACGAGAGGTCCATCAGGAACTCTTTGAAGGAAATTTTGGGGGACGAAGGTTATGACGTGGATGTGGCCGAGGACGGCATGACTGCCCTTGCAATGGTGGACAAGGAAAGGTACAATGTGATCTTCTGCGACATCAAGATGCCTGGGATGGATGGTACCGAAGTCTTGGATAAGATGATGGCAGAAGGCATTGATTCCGCTGTCGTGATGATTTCCGGTCACGGGGACATCGAGACGGCTGTCGAGTGCATCAAGAAAGGGGCGTTTGACTTCATTCAGAAGCCTTTGGACCTGAATAGGATTCTTATTACAATTAAAAATGCATCTGAGAAGGCTACAATCATCTCCGAGAATAAGAGCTTGAAGAAAAAGGTCTATGGCCAGAGAATGATAGGGGAGTCAGAGCCAATTCGGCACGTGCGCGACATCATCTCTAAGGTCGCACCTACAGATGCCCGTGTGCTGATTGTCGGTCCTAACGGTTCTGGTAAGGAATTGGTGGCGAGGAGCCTTCACGAGCAGAGCTCTCGAAGCGCGATGCCTTACATCGAGGTGAACTGTGCTGCAATTCCTTCAGAACTGATTGAGAGCGAGCTTTTTGGCCATGAGAAAGGTGCATTCACTTCGGCCATAAAGCAGCACAAAGGCAAGTTCGAGCAGGCTGACGGTGGGACCCTGTTTCTGGACGAGATTGGCGACATGAGCCTTGCCGCACAGGCTAAGGTGCTGCGTGTCCTTCAGGAGAAGAAGCTCTCAAGGGTCGGTAGCGACAAAGACATCATTGTGGATGTCAGAGTAGTGGCAGCTACCAACAAAAATCTTCAGGAGGAAATCGCGAAGGGTAATTTCAGAGAGGATCTTTACCATCGCCTCAGCGTCATTGTCATTAAGGTTCCTTCGCTAGACGAAAGGAAATCTGACATACCTCTTTTGGCTGAATATTTTGTCAATCAGATCAGTACCGAGTCCGGAATGCCAGTTAAAACATTTTCTCCTGAAGCAATTCAATTACTTCAGGAGAAATCTTGGACTGGAAACATCAGAGAGCTTCGCAATGTCGTGGAACGTCTGATGATTCTTGGTGGCAATCCTGTCAGTGGGCAGGATGTAAAAGATTACGTGAGTCCGATTCAATAGCCTTTTTAAGTGTGACATCCACGTTGAGGTACATCTTGTAGAAGGCGTTCTCACCGAGTTTTGAATACCGTCCGACAAGGGCGCGGAGTTGTGGGAGGAGATATTCAGAAGTCTCTTCCCATTCTTTTTGCGTGCAGGTGATACCGTCTTTCGAGGAGGCATATTCCCGGAAAGCAGAAGGAAGGTTCAACTTGTCAAGGAAGGTGTTAAGCTCCTTGTAGTCACTGATGGTGGAGAGTGTGCTTCTGTACCTGTCGAACATCGCTGAGGCAAAACGCATTTGAGTGGCTTTTCTGTTGCAAGCGATGAAGAATTTCGTAGCTCTTGTGGTGTCAACCGGCACGAACACATCTGGAATGATGCCTCCGCCACCATATACCGTTCTTCCGCCCACAGTTTTGTAAGCCGCAGTGGAATCCACCTTGATGCTGTCGGCATCGTACATCTCACCGTCAGCGTAGCGCTTGTAGATGTCGTACTGGTAGTCTTTTGAATATGGCTTCTGGATGCATCGCCCCGAAGGAGTGTAGAACCTTGCGACAGTCAGTCTAACTCCCGATCCGTCATTTAGATAGACTGGTTCCTGAACCAATCCCTTACCAAACGATCTGCGCCCCATGATGATGCCTCTGTCATTGTCTTGGATAGCACCAGCGAAAATTTCGCTGGAAGAAGCTGTCGATTCATCAATGAGTACAGTCAGGCTAACGTCTTGCAGTAAGCCCTTCCCGTCTGCTTTGTACTCATTCTTCTTTCTGTGCAGTCCCTGCATGTAAACGATCTCATCTCCTTTTTTGAGGAACATGTCGCTCAGTAGGAGTGCTTGGTCAAAATAGCCTCCAGTGTTGCCTCGGAGATCGAAAATCAGCCTCTTCATACCTTCTCCAAGCAATTTGACGCTAGCTTCGTAAAATTCTGTGAAAGTCGTTCTTGAGAACTTCGAAAGTTTGATGTAGCCAGTAGTGTCATTGACCATGAACGCTGCATCTACACAGTGCATAGGAATCTTCCCCCTAGTGATTTCGAATGGGATTGTTTCCTTGCCACGGCCAACGGTGACAATGACCTTTGTCCCGGCAGGGCCTTTCATTCTGCGAACCATGCTATCTTGTGGAAATTTGACGCCTGCAATTTCTTTGTCCCCGACTTTGAGGATTCTATCTCCTTGCTGGAGTCCGACCTTTTCGGAAGGTCCTCCGGGGATCACTTCAAGCACGATAGCCGTGTCGTTAGGAACATTGAACTGGATCCCGATCCCGTCAAAGTTGCCGGCCAAATCTGTCTCAGCCTCAGTCAGCTCAACGGGTGGCATATAGACAGAATGCGGGTCTAGTTCAGCAAGAGCCGCAGTGATTGCAGCATCGGTGACTTTCTTGACATCAACGGAATCAACATAGTTCCTGTCAATCTGGTCGAGGATCAGATTCAGCTTGCGCCATTCTCCGTATTGGGCCCTTAGCAAGTGTCGTTTCTGTGTGTAGGAATTATAGGACACAACGATCAGAGCTCCCACAATGATTCCCAGAACCGCTATCCAGATGGAGGATATTCTTTTCATTCTAGTCTATTTTTTCGATTTCTATACCAGCCTTCCTTAGCAGATCGACTCCGTCCGTGAGACGATACTCATCCTTATAGACAACCCTCTTTATCCCTGCCTGAATGATCAGTTTTGAGCATTCGATGCAAGGTGAAGCTGTCACGTAGAGTGTCGCTCCAAGGCTGCTGTTGCCGGATTTCGCAACCTTTGTGATTGCATTGGCTTCTGCATGGAGTACGTAGGGTTTTGTCGCCCCGTTTTCGTCCTCGCACACATTTTCGAATCCAGATGGTGTGCCGTTGTAGCCGTCTGAAATGATCATCCGGTCTTTGACCAAAATGGCACCCACCTGACGCCTTTTGCAGTAGGAATTTTTGGCCCAAATTTCGGCCATTTCAAGGTAGCGTTGGTCAAATTTTTCCATTATTTGTTCCTCTGGTAAAGATACCTCTTGATGCTACGCTTAGGAGTCCTTTCAAAGTCCTCAGGCATGAACTCAATCTTTTTGATCTGGGCGTAGTTAGGGATCTCTCTGTTGATTTCTGGAAGCTGCGAAGTCAATGTCTTTTCCAGATCCTCGCGATTCATTCCGTCCAGTTCTCCTTGGTGATAGTCTGGATAGACGAGAACTGTCAGACCTCCATTGTCCTCGATGACCAAAGAGTCAACAACATAAGCGAAGGAATTGACCACGGACTCTAGCTCTTCTGGGTAGATGTTCTGGCCATTAGGGCCGAGAACCATGCACTTGGAGCGTCCTCTGATGTAGAGGTAGCCATCTTTGTCGATGACACCCATATCTCCAGTCCTGAGCCAACCGTCCTCGGTAAAGAGATCCTTGGTGGCTTCCTCATTTTTGTAGTAACCGAGGGCAATGTTAGGACCGTAGGCCTGAATCTCTCCTTCAATGTTCTCAGGATCTGGTGAGTCGATGCGGATGGACATGTTTAGGGCGGCTTTTCCGCAGGAGTAGAGCCTCTTGTCATCGTAGTGTGCATAAGCTATGATCGGTGCACATTCGGTCATTCCGTAGCCAACGGTGTAAGGGAATGCTATGTCCCAGAAGAATTTCTCGATCTCCTTGTTGAAAGCAGCACCACCCATGATCACCTCCACGAAATTGCCTCCAAAGGCATTGATCAATTCTCCGCAGATTCTCTTTTGAATCATCTTGTCTATCACTGGCACCTTGAGTAGGGTCTTGATGCCACCTTTTTCCACAATCTTCTGAATTTTGGACTTATAGACTTTCTCAATGATCAGTGGCACAGCAATGATGATGTTCGGCTTGACTTCGGAGAGAGCCTGCATGATGATTTTCGGGCTAGGTACCCTTGTCAGGAAGTGCACGTGGGCTCCAATTGTCATCTCGAAGAGGAACTCGAACATCATGCCGTACATGTGGGCCGAAGGAAGCATAGCCACTACATTGGTGTGGCTGTTCAATTCAGGAAGGACATGCTTGGCGAACTGGATGTTGGAGCATAATGCTCTGTACGGAATCATCACGCCCTTTGAGAATCCGGAAGTGCCTGAGGTGTAATTGATCATTGCTAACTCGTTCGGTGAATCCTTGTAGTAGCAGATGTCCTCCGGCTCAAAACTGTTCGGGTGACGTTTGCCGAAATATTCATTCATGTGCTCCCTTGCCTCGGTGATGCGAGGTACCTTTGAATATAGGAGCTGGAACGTGTTGATGCGAACCACAGCGAACAGCCCAGGCATCTCATCAGCACTCAAACCTTCCCAGACAACATCGTCCACGAAGAGCACCTTCGCCTCTGAATGATTCACAAGGTAATGAATATTCCCAGGTTTGAACTCGTGGAGGATTGGAACCGGCACGGCTCCGTAAGTCATCGCTGCCAGATAGCTCACAGCCCAGTTCACCTGATTGCGAGCGCAGATTGCCACCTTATCGCCCTTGTGCAGGAAGCATTTCTCAAAAGCGATGTGCAGTTTCTCAATGCGTCTAGCAACATCTCTGTAGCAGAGGCTTACGCCCTGATAGTTAGAGAGTGCCAATTTGTCCCAATTCTTCTTAAAGCTTTCTTCAAGGAGTTTGTTTACTGATTCAAATTTAAAATCGTTCATAATGTTCGTTCCTTTAATTTGCCGGACCAAGTAATTCTTTTACGCTTACTTGAAGGTTCTGTCCTTCCCATCGTAACAAACTGCACTGAACCCCTTGTCCGTTAGTTCAACCTTACTGTCTGGACGGATCATCTTGTTGCCTTCACCTTTGACGAGAGGATCTCCACCGTCAAAAGGGAAGATCATTGTTTGGAATGAAGTCCTGACCACCCAGTATCTTTTACCATTACCTTCCAGAAGTTCTGGAAGGCTTTTTATAGTCTCATCGGCCGTTATCCCTTTCCACGAAGGGACCTGCTTCCCGTGCAGGTCGTAGTAGCCTACAGTGTTGTCGTTGTGAAGAAGCATGGCGGTGTACCCCTTTGCTCCCGTGAAATCATACACGGTGGGGCCTGCCGCAATTCCTTTGCCAGTCTCAGCTGGGAAGCCAGACACGAAACGTCCAAGCCTGTCTATCAAGTACATCTTTGAGCCTGATGCAAACAGGTACTGGATCTTTCCGTTGTTGTAGTAGTCAACCTCCTGCACGTAGCCTAGGATCTTTGACTTGAAAGGAACCCCCCAGACATCCTTGCCGTTCTCGTCTCGAAGGCAGATTGAAAGATGGCTGTTCTGATAGAGTGTGTTGATCTTCCCAGTTGCGCAATTCCTAACTTTGAATGGGCCTTCTGGGATTACAATAGTCGTGTCTCTTGCTGAGGATAAAGCTACCGTACCCTTGCTGACTAGAACTCGATCAACACATAATTTAAGGGTAAGTTCTCCACCTTCATCAAGAACACTCAATGTCGCAGGAACGTAGGTCGCGCCTTTCAGGATATTCCTAATTCCTCTTGCCATCTCCTGACTGAAATTGGCGTTCAGTAGGTTAGGGTCTTCACTTAGCGAATGGTACATCCATGCGCGACAGTTCTTTTCAGGGAGCCTGTCGAGTCCCTCTGATTTCATGCGGTCAGCAAGAGTCTCTTTCAGGAAGGAGGTGTCTGAATATTTTGCCACGCAATCCGCTGCTCCGACAATAATCCATCCACCGACCAAAGAGCAAGTGCTCTCATCATCAGCAATGAATATATCTCCGAATATGCTGCGTGCAAACCCCTGACATGTCATCGCGCTGACACTTCCCGTGCTCAGCTTTGTTCCAGGCCTAAGCATGAGAACCTGCCGGATTTTGCTGTCTATCAAAAGATTAACCAAAGCAATCTCCTTGATGCCCAATGACTGGGCCCATTCTTCAGCAGTCAGTCCTCTTTCCTTCTTTTGTTCGCGCAGCGAGGACTCGTATTTGTCGAGACGGCTTCTAGAATCAAGGTAATTCCTGTAGGCTTTGATGTAGGAATTGATGTTTCCAATAGGGATGTCCAAGATGAAATCTACATTACCTGGAACGGCATCTGTAATTCCAACTTTAGATAATCCGCTGTGAGATAGAGTGTTGAGGTAATATGAAGGCTCGTTGCTGTAAAGCATAGAACCTTTCATCATGACTTGGCTATTGCTCTTGCCGGAGACACTGAATGCTGTCCACTTTGCCAAGTCGCGGATGAATCCGCTAGCCTTACGATGCTTTTTGGAAAAGAAAGCATCTATGATGTTCCCAGTGTAGGCATTGGAGAAGAAGATTACATCATCATTGGTGGCTACGTCCTTCGATGCGATTTCTATAAAGCCTTGTGCCTCAAGAATGCTATGGCCTTCATCCTGATGCCTTATCGAGGATTTGAGAACAGTTTCGGAGGATGAGATTAGTACTAGGTCTCCATTGATTCTTGTGTAAAGGCCTGAAGATTCCGCAGTAGTGAGGAGCCTTCTTAAATCAGCACTGCTGTCAGCGATTGCTTTTCTTGCTTCGATGACTAAAAGTGGGGGCATGTCTTTGCTGTAGTGGACAGACATGATTGTGGGACACTTTTTTAGTCCACCGACTTCTATTGCAGCGATCTTGTCAAATTTGTTTGAAGCTAGCTCTCCGAAGACCGCCAGAGAGTCTCCAAGAATGTCACAAGCCCGGCCAAAGTCCTTGAAACACATGACGATGGCTGCATCGGAAGGCACGGCCTCTATCAATTTATGCTTGCTCAAAAAATGCGAGGCATCATTGACCGTTTCCACATCCTTTTCGTGCGATGAATATAAACTTGCCACAGCCACAGCAATTCCTCCGATAAGAATCGCTGCAACGATGATAAGTATGGTAACAGTCTTTTTGTTCATAAGCCTTATCCGCAAAGATAGCAAATATTATTGTGCGACAAACAAATATACGATGTTTCCTATCTGTCTTGCAGGAGCTGTTCCTGATGCGGAGAATCTTGAGAGCCGAGCGGCCCTGATTGCGAAGTCTCTTAGACACTTGTCGTCTGAAGACACTCCGTCTTGGACTTTTGCATTGAGTACTTTGCCAGAAGGATCTACTGTGATGATCACAGTGACATGTCCTGCACCGAGACATCTGTAAGCAGGAATCGAAAGTTTGCTTGCTTTTCTGCCATCCAGTTCATAGGAGACAACGGATGGCCCTTTGTAGGTACTCTTCTGTTGCTCTTCTTTTTTCTTCTGGGGTTTGTTCACATTGACGTAGTCCTCGTCCGGCTCGTCAAATTGGGGCCCATTCTTTAAGTCTAGAGCGAGTTTTTCTGCTTCTTTATAGAGTTCTTCCGCATTCGTGTTCCTGTCGTCTTTAAGTGTGGCACCACCACGATCAACAGCGACATTCCTCACAGGAACCCCACCGGCCTCAGCTAGCATCCTATCCAATCGTTCGCTGACTTCTTCCTTGAGCGTTCTCTCTGCTTGTTCTTTTTCAACTTTTTCCTGTTTGGAAAAATCAATTACGAAGGTGTCTCCCCTTTTGAGAGCTGACGAGATTTGACAGACAAGCAACACAATCACGACCACCAGATGGAATATGATCGTGATGTAAAGCCCTGCTTTTTCGTCGCTTCTCATAGCATTGATGAATTTCGGCCCCCCCCTTATTGTGGTTCACCCACTTGCGCCTATTCAGCGCTTTGCCTTTCTTTCTCCCGGAGTGACTTCTCAATCGTGGCTGAGATTATGTCAATCGCAACCTTGTTGTGTCCGCCCTGAGGAATAATAATGTCTGCGTACCGTTTGCTTGGCTCGATGAACTGAAGGTACATCGGCTTGACAGTCTTGGTGTACCTTTCTATTACGGTCTCAACTGTCTTTCCCCTTTCCAGAATGTCCCTAGCCATGACCCTCATCAAACGATCGTCGTCATCAGCATCAACGAATATCTTGATGTCCATCTGCTCCCGTAACTCTTTGCAAGTGAACACAAGAATGCCCTCGATGATGATGACCTCAGCAGGCTCCACTGTGACTGTCTCTGTCTTTGATCTGGAGCAAGTGATGTAAGAATATACCGGCTGCTCAATTGCCTTGCCTTCTTTCAATTCCCTGAGCTGTTCGCAGAGAAGCTTGAAGTCGATGGCATCCGGGTGGTCGAAGTTGATTTGCTGTCTTTCTTCCAATGGAAGATGGCTAGAATCCTTGTAGTAGGAATCTTGTGGGATGACAACAACCCTTTCCTTAAGCTTCTCGGTTATCGCATTGACAACCGTTGTTTTTCCGGAGCCTGAACCACCGGCTATTCCTATCACTAGCATATTCGTAGATTTTAGAATTCTGCGTTCTTTGGAGTCCTAGGGAATGGAATCACATCACGGATGTTGGCCATGCCTGTGACGAAGAGGAGCAACCGCTCGAAGCCCAGGCCGAATCCGCTGTGAGGTACGGTTCCGTATCTGCGTGTGTCGATGTACCATTCGAGATTTTTTCGGCTCATCTTGAGCTCATCGATTCTTTGCTCCAGTTTTTCAAGAGAGGCCTCTCTTTCTGAACCTCCAATGATTTCTCCAATCTTTGGGAAGAGGACGTCCATTCCTCGAACAGTTCTTCCGTCCTCGTTCTGCTTCATGTAGAACGCCTTTATGTCTTTGGGAAAATCCGTGAGAATCACTGGCTTACCGAAGTGTTTCTCCACAAGGAATCGTTCATGTTCGCTCTGAAAGTCTGTTCCCCAATGCACAGGGTACTCGAACTGCTGGCCGTTCTTGACTGCCTCTTCGAGAATCTCCACAGCTTCAGTGTAAGTGACTTTCTGGAAGGCGATTCCAAGCACGCTCTTTAGCCTTTCGATTAGTCCTTCATCGTACTTGTCGTTGAGGAATTTTAGATCGTCTTCGCAGTTGTCGAGTGCGTACTGTACAAGAAATTTGACGAACTCCTCGGCTAATGCCATGTTGTCATTGATGTCGTAGAAGGCCATTTCCGGCTCTATCATCCAAAACTCAGCAAGGTGCCTAGGAGTGTTAGAGTTCTCTGCTCTAAAAGTTGGTCCGAAAGTGTAAATCTCGCCAACGGCTGTTGCTCCGAGTTCTCCTTCCAACTGACCACTCACTGTGAGACTGGTTTTCTTACCGAAGAAGTCTTTGCTGAAATCAACTTTACCGTTCTCTTTTTTGGGAACGTTCTCAAGATTGAGTGTCGTCACTTGGAACATGTCTCCAGCTCCTTCTGCGTCAGACTCGGTGATGAGAGGAGTGTTGAGATAGACGAATCCTTTGTCGTTGAAGAACTTATGAATAGCAAACGCCATTGCGTGACGAATCCTTAGAACAGCTCCAAAAGTGTTCGTCCTCGGACGTAGGTGAGCTACTGTACGAAGATATTCAAGCGAGGTGTTTTTCTTTTGGAGAGGGTACCTCACAGGATCACATTCTCCGAGTACTTCGATCTCTTTCGCTTGGATTTCAACGGCTTGTCCGCTTCCTACCGACTCGATAAGATTGCCTGTTACGCTGATGCTTGCACCTGTGGTGATTTTGGCGATGAGAGCCTCATCGAAGCCTGCCATATCGACCACAACCTGAATGTTATTCACGGTTGAGCCATCGTTGAGGGCTATGAACTTGATCTGTTTGTTTCCTCTTTTTGTGCGTACCCAACCTTTGGCAAGGACTTCCTGTCCCGGAGCTGCTTTCAGGAGGGCTTTCACTTTACTCCTCGTTACCATATTTAATGACATTTGATTCAATCTCACAAAGATAGTATAAAAATTACGGTGGTCAAAGACCTTTTTTGAATATTCCGACTTTCCTGTCACCTCGGCAGGCTCACTGACCTTAGTACATAAAGAAAGGGACAAGCTATTAGCCTGTCCCTCTCTTTCAAGTATTTCAAGAATGTTATTTCTTATCTTCTGTCTTTCTGGCAGCGTACATAATCTTGAGGGCGGAGCAGCGCCTAAGCTCCTGCTTTACGTCCGTCACGATACCCATTCTTGCATCTTCGTCTGCCTTTATTGAGACCTGCATCAACTGGCGGTCAGCCTCGCTCATTGCATCGCGTTCAGCAGCGATGAAATCACGGATGTCATTGGTTGTCTTGAATGAGTCATTGAGCTGGATACGTGCTTCGGTACCGTACTGGCTCTGATACTGAGCGGTAGGGGAACCGATGTAGATGTATGAAGCCAAATCCTTTCTTTCAAGTTTAGCAACCTCTGTCGCCTCAGGAAGTCTGACTCTGACTTTCACCTCCGTAGAGCGGAGCTGTGATGTCACCATGAAGAAGAACAGGAACATGAACACGATGTCTGAGCTGGTTCCCAACTCCGGCATTTCTTTTTTACCGCTTCTTTTAAAATTAGGCATTGTTTAGTCCTCCTCTTTATTTTTTGGTGACGTCTTTAGGCTCTGCCTCAGAAATGTTCTGTGGAATTGCTTCCCTGACAATCTTCTGCTGATCCTCTGTCAGGAAGGCGTAGGCCTTCCCATAGTTCTGCTTGCAGAAGTCGTCACGGACTTCGTTGATAGCCTTCACGAGCTCGTTCTGAACTGCGATGTAGGCCCTATAGCTAGTACCACGGTCATTCTGGAGAGAGATGACTCCTTTGGAAACAGGATATTCACCGTAGCCCTCTATGTTCTTCATCTCCCTTTCAGGAAGATTCGGGTCGTTGCTTGGGTTGGTGATGAACTCCTTGATTTTGTCTTTGAGCTGGCTAACATCCAAAAGCTGGTCACCGGCAAACAGTCTGTCGGAAGAGTTAATCTTCACGATGATGATGTTACGCTTGTTTACCTTCGTGTCTTCCGTTTTCTGATTCTGATCAGGCATAGGAGGGAGACGGCGCTGCAAACCTGACTGCTGATCCATAGTGGAGGTCATCAGGAAGTAGCAGAGCAGAAGGAACGCGATATCGGCTGTCGATTGTGTGTTCAGTCCCGGTGTTTTTCTTGCCATAGCTAGATGTTATTTGTTGTTGATCGCGTCTCTGATTGCGCCTACAATGATGGATAGGATTGCCGCACCACCAAGCACATAGACCAGAAGAAGCATTGTGTCAGTTAGTTTCAGCCATTGTGTGCTTGGCTGTGTCTTGACATTGAGTGCCGGTGCGCCCGATGAGAGCACATAGGCCAGAACAACCAAGACTGCGATTCCAACCACTACACCAGCGGCCTTGAGCAGATTTTTGGGGTTGTTCTTACCTGCGATGAATATCGCGAGTCCAATCCAGATAACTACTGCCGCGAAGAAGAGGAAGTAAGTGTACCTGAGGAGGAGGTCAACGGAAGAGCCTTCATTTACAAAAGCCAAAATTCCGAAGACGATTCCAAGGAGTCCCAATACCCATCCGGTTATTTTGAATATCTTATTCATTATAATCAGATTCTAAAATTGTCGCTACAAATTATTTCTTCTGGTTCTTTGCGAGAACGTCAACGAGATCGATGGAAGCATTCTCCATGTCGATGGAGAGGGCGTCGATTCTGGAAAGAATATAGTTGTAGAACACCTGGAGAATCATGGCAACGATAAGACCACCAACGGTGGTGATAAGGGCTACCTTCATACCTCCGGCAACGATGTTAGGTGAAATGTCACCAGCGGCCTCAATGGCATCGAAGGCCTGTACCATACCGATAACTGTTCCCAAGAATCCGAGTGAAGGAGCAAGGGCGATGAACAAGGCAATCCATGAAAGGTTGTTCTCCATAAGGCTCATCTGAACTCCACCGGCTGAGGTGATTCTCTTTTCAACTACATCGATACCTTCATCATAGTGGTTGAGACCATCGTAGAAGATGCTAGCAACAGGACCCTTGGTGTCACGGCAAACTGCCTTAGCCTTCTCAATACCACCCTGAGCGAGAGCAGCCTCAACGTTCTTGAGGAGCTTCTTGGTGTTTGTCTTTGAGAATGAGAGATAAAGAATTCTCTCGATGGCGAGAGCAAGACCGATGATGAGGCAGATAAGAATCATGGACATGAAGCCCGGACCTCCTTGGATGAAGTAGGTCTTGATCTGCTGGTGCATAGGAACGTCCTCTCCGGTACCCTTGAGAAGATCCTCTGCGGACATTGGCTGAGCTGGAGCAGCAGTCTCAACTTGCTCTGTTGCGGCTGCGTTGTCAGCGGCTGGCTGATCCTGAGCGGATGCGATGTTTGCAGTGAAGGTGAGAACACCTGCTACTGCCAAAAACATGAAAAACTTTTTCATAACTGTTTTTGTGTGTTTAATTTTAATTGATAATGTATTAAATAGTTATCTTT
>DBKH01000090.1 GCA_002297815.1 Bacteroidales bacterium UBA755
GGACAAGAGTCACCGTGAGCGGTCACATCACGGACAAGTCCTCAGGGGAAACCTTGATCGGAGCCGGAGTGCTCAGCGAAGGGGCCGGCACCGCCACGAACAACTACGGATTCTACACTTTGACGATTCCGCAGGGCAGGCAGGTGACACTGAAATATTCCTACTTAGGCTACGATGACGCGACGGTCACCATTGACCTTCTCCGGGACACCACAATCAATGTCGCCTTGAAAGCCAACACCGAACTCAAGGAGGCTGTCGTCTCAGCGCAAAGGGAATCCGGAATAATGGCCACGAAGATGAGTGCCATCGAGATTCCTATGAATATGATCAAGAACACTCCGGTTCTCTTCGGTGAGGCCGATGTCCTTAAGACAATCCAACTGATGCCTGGAGTGCAGAGTGGAGCCGAAGGCTTTTCGGGAATATACGTGCGAGGAGGCGGGCCGGACGAGAACCTGCTCCTCCTTGACGGAATCTCGCTCTACAACGCTGAGCACATGCTTGGTTTGTTCTCGATCTTTCAGCCGGAGGCCGTGAAGAAAGTCACGCTTTACAAAGGCTCGTTTCCGGCCCGTTACGGAGGCAGAACCTCCAGCATCATCGATGTCAGGACAAATGACGGAAACCTTCAGGAGACGCACGGCACGATCGGTGTCGGGGTACTGAGCGACAAATTCCATCTTGAAGGGCCTATCTTCAAGGGGAAAACGGCATATTCAATCAGCGCAAGAGGGATGCACACCTTCTTATTCGATGGCCTCTTCAGAGCCACAAACGTCCCAGCGAACTACTATTTCTTCGACTTCAACGGCAAGGTTACACATAAATTCAGTGACAAGGACAGGCTATTCCTCAACGCCTATTACGGACGGGACATATTCTACTATAGGGACAACGAAGGCGATGTCATCATAGACGGAATCGAGGACAATACCGAGTACGATGACAAAACCTACATCAGGTGGGGCAACATGCTCACCTCGGCAAGATGGAATCACGTCTTCAATGGAAGACTGTTCTCCAACACCACTGTGGCGTTCACAGACTATCGGATGAGGATGGGGTACAAATCAACGGAAAAGACAAACAATTCTAACTATCTCTACAAATTCGACTACGGTTCCGGGATAAAGGACATCACGGCCAAGATTGACTTCGACTACACACCGACCCCAAGACACATAATTAAATTCGGTGCAGAATATGTTAACCATACCTACATACCAGAGACATACGCTACTGTCGAGCATGAGAACAGTAAAGGCCAGATGGTGACTGACACGACATACTCAAACAACAAGGAAAAGGACCGTTTCGGTCATGAAATTTCCGCCTACATAGAGGATGATCTCACTATTGGCAAACGACTGACTCTCAACCCAGGAATCCACATCGCTATGTTCCGTACAGGTGGCAAGACCTACTGGTCTCCGGAGCCGAGAATGTCAGCCAAGTTTGATTTCGGGAAGGGCATCAGCGCCAAGGCTGCATATTCAAGGATGGCGCAGTATGTTCACCTGCTGTCCTCATCGAAGATCACCCTTCCGATCGACCTCTGGGTGCCGATCACAAAGAACATCAAGCCGGTGACGGCTGATCAATATTCATTGGGACTATACTATAATGGTCTGTCGGGATGGGAATTATCCGTTGAAGGCTACTGGAAGAATATGCACAATGTCCTTGAATATAAGGACGGTATCTCGTTTATGGCTAATTCTCAGTCGTGGGAAGAGAATGTCGTGATGGGTGAAGGCCGGGCCTACGGAATCGAGTTTTTCATCCAGAAAACGATGGGAAAGACAACCGGCTGGCTGGGCTACACACTTGCGAAAAGTGACAGGATCTTCTCCAATGGACTGATCAACAACGGAGAACGCTACCCTTACCGTTATGACCGCAGGCACAACCTCTCACTCGTCGTGAACCAGCAACTCGGTAAGAAATGGGACCTCAGCGCGGTGTGGACATTCGCCACTGGAGGCACGACAACCATTCCTGAAAGGGAAACCGTCGCGATGAGGCCGGACGGCACTTTTGTCCAGATAGACTATGCGCCACACAGGAATAATTATCGCCTTCCTCCAAGCCATAGACTAAACATTGGAATCAACTACCACAAACAGAAGAGACGTGGCGAAAGTATTTGGAATTTCGGCATCTACAACGCCTATAACCGTCTGAATCCGAATTTTGTATTCTATAATTCAGACTACAAATCCGAAGATGGGTCAAATTTGTATAAAAGGAACGACAAACTCAAGTCCGTGACCATTCTTCCTATAATTCCGTCATTAAGTTACACTTACAAATTCTAAAACAATGAAAGGTTTCCATCACATGTTATTCGTGCCGGTTCTGTCCATTCTTCTTTACTCATGCACAAAGGAATTGACATATCATAGAGATGACATTGATCCACAACTCTTGGTTAACGCCCAAATGACTGTGGGCGACACCCTACATGTTGTCTATCTAGCCATAAGCAATGACGTTACGGTTGAGAAAATCAAATCTGGCTCAGTCAGATGTCTTGTCAATGGCAAACCAGCGGCGGACGCGGTCCTTGATGACAGAGACGACGACTTGTTCATAACCAATGAACGGACAGGACTTCTTGACAACAAGGCGAGCCAGATGAAACAGACAAGGTTCTCATTCAAGGCTGACTTCAAGCCGGGAGATATAGTCCGGATCGAGGCGGAGGCGAATGATGGCGCGTTCAAGGCTGCTTCCGAAGTGATTGTGCCCAAAGCTCCTGAAATCGTGATAGCCGACACTCTTTACCAAAAGGATCCATCCAAGCCAGACTCTTTCACATCTGGGGAGTATAGAATCCGGCTGAAAGGCAAGGATTTCGCCGGTGAGAACAACTATTACAGAATCAAGATGGGATTCTCAAGAATTGACAAAATGTTCAAGAATGCGGACAAAGACAATGATGCCAAGGAATGGGATTCCATTTGGGATTTCCATTATATCACATTGGACAAAGGGAACGACGCGATCCTGAATGACTGCGCTCCTGTTGATGATCTCGATCTATATGACACGTCAGAAAACCTGTTCAGAGTGTTTTCAGACAAAATGTTCGCGGATGGAACATTCAACATAGGATTGACTACGCCAAGTTTAGCTGTCAATGAGAATCCTTCTTCAACTGAAGAGTTTGACCACGCGGAATCCGAGAGCACCCTTAGCGTGATTGTAAGCGGAATCACTGAAGAAGAGTATCACTATCTGAAAGCGCTAAGCATATACCTGTTCAGGGATGAAAGTATAATGACAGAACCCGTCTCCTTCCCTGACAATGTCGAGGGTGGAGTCGGGCTCGTCAGCATAAGCACTCCAAATATCGCGTCCGTGAAATTTCACAGGACATTCAGCGAAGGAGGAGGCTTCATTTGGACTTATTGATCAGACCTCTTTGATGATTTCCATTCCCTTCCGGATGGCCTCCTCATTCTGTGGAATGAGATGGTGATGGCGTTCCGGGAGTGTTTTCCTCAAGGCTGCAAGCACACTTTCGATCTTGACTACAGGACGGATCTTCAAAAGACCTCCAAGAACGATCATATTGAACGTCTTGATGAGGTTCATCTCCGCGGCGGCGTCCATGGCATCTATCCTATAGACCTTGATGTCCTTCCTTGTCGGAGGCTCATTGATTCCGTAACCATCGTAGATGATGATTCCGCCAGGCTTTACCTTAGGCTCGAACTTCTCCAACGAAGGCTGGTTCAGCACGATGGCGATGTCATAGCTGGAAAGAATCGGTGAGGAAACCGGATCATCGCTGACGATCACGGTAACGTTGGCCGTACCGCCACGCTGCTCCGGGCCGTAGGCCGGCATCCATGTAACTTCCTTGCCTTCCATCAGACCGGCATAAGCCAGAATCTTACCCATCGAGAGGACTCCCTGTCCCCCGAATCCTGCAATAATTATCTCATCTGTCATAGCCTTGTCGATTTAAAGTTCAACGCCTTTGTCCTTGAGGTCACCGAGGTGATAGAAAGCGAACATATTCTCTTCCATCCACTTGTTGGCCTTCTCCGGACTCATCTTCCAACCGGAGTTGCAGGTGGACACTACCTCTACGAGATTGGATCCTTTGCCCTGCATTGAATATTCAAACGCCTTTCTGATCGCCTTCTTCGTGCGGTTGATGGCAGCGACGGTGTGCACCGCCTGACGGGTCACGTAGCAAGTTCCGTCAAGGGTAGCGGCGATTTCGGTGATCTTCAGCGGATAGCCGTGAAGCGACACTTCCCTGCCGTAAGGACAGGTCGCAGTCTTCATCCCTAGAAGGGTCGTCGGTGCCATCTGACCACCGGTCATTCCATAGATGGCGTTGTTTATGAATATGATCGTGATGTTCTCACCTCTATTCAAGGCATGGATCGTCTCTGCCGTACCGATGCAGGCAAGGTCTCCGTCACCCTGATAGGTAAACACTAGCCTGTCAGGCCAGAGACGCTTGGTGGCACTGGCAAGTGCAGGAGCCCTTCCGTGGGCAGCCT
>DBKH01000104.1 GCA_002297815.1 Bacteroidales bacterium UBA755
CCTGCGCGGTGACAGTGCCGTCCGGTCCAGCGGTGGCCATGTCTGTCCTGTAGAGCGGGTTCATGTCAAGGTAGGAATTTCCGAAGAAATCCACGTCGGCGTCGATGAACCAGTAGTTCTTGTTCCACGCAAGGCCGAGGCTGGACGCAAGCTGCGGAGTGCTCGGCACATAGTGCTGCACGGTCTTTCCGTCAGCGGTCGGGTGGCTTTTCCAGTAAGGGATGATGACACCGTAGGTTCCGGTGACATATTCAGCGCTGTTGTCGTAGGTCTGGTACATCGTCGGGTTGGAGGTGTAGATGTACTTGCCGTAGGAAAGGACTCCCTGAACGGAAAGGTTCGGGACAGGGGTCGGCACCTTGAAGCCGAGCTCGACTCCGATGTGACGCTCGTCTATTCCCGACATCGCGAAGTTGGTGAACGAGTTCTGCGAGTCATCGTAGAAGCTCATCACGTCTGTCTGATCCTTGATGGAAGTGTAGAATCCGGTGATGCGGAAGTCGTAGCCGGAGTTGCGGTAGGCATAGTTGATGTCCGCAGTCAAAGTCTTGATTGTCTTGAGGTCCGGCATAATGGTGTTCCTCGTCCTCGGAGAGATGAACGCCTGGTTGAAGGTAGGAGCCTCGGTGATGTAGGCGGCATCGGCGTAGATTCTGTGGCCTCCGCGTATGAAGTAGCTGAGGTTGATCTTGCCGGAACCTGTGAGGAAGTCCTTCTTGTCGGACTCGCCCTTCGAGGTGATCGGCTTGCCATCGATCTGGTCGTACTTCGTGATGACATTCCCGTTGTAGGTGTACGGGTCGCCGTTGTCGTCAAGCCCGGGGAAAAGACCCTTTCTCAAAAGGCCTTCCCTCCAGAATTTTGAATATCCCAACCTGCCGGCGACCGTAGCCTCAAGGCCACCGAACGTGAAACGTCCAGAGGCCCAGGCTTCAGCGCGGCGGACATGGGCATAGTAGTCGTAGCCGTATTTGTCGCCTTCCTTGAGGGTCTGGGCGGCTCCGTTCTTCAGGAAATAGTCGAGATCATTCTGGATCATCGTCGGATAGGCGGCGAAATCCCTCTCGGCGAACTGGTCGATGTTGACGTAGTAGTCTCCGCCGAGGAGGTCGTCCAGAACCTTGTAGTACTCCGTTCGGTTCCATTTGTAGGATAGTCCACCGTTGATTGTAAGGAACTTGACTGGATTCCACTTGGCGTTGAGGGCGAAGTTGAGGTCGTTCTGGTCAACACGTCTCTCCTCGATCACGTACTTGGAGCGGTTGCCCGCATCCGTGGCGTTAAGGGAGTTGACGGCATAGAGACGGTCCCAGTTGAGATGAGTGGTCGATGCGATGTCCGTCTCCCATGCCTCCTTGGCCCAGGCATATTTCGCGAAGTTCTGACGATTGTAGTCAGTGTTCTCCATGTAGAAATAACTCGGAAGGTTCCTGTAGTAGTCAGGGCGAGGATCCGGGGCGTCGTACCAGTCAAGAGCCGTGTAACCGTTCTTGCCGAACCGGTAAAGAACCGTTGCTGATGCTGCGAACTTCTGGGATTCCGGTGTGAAGTCGTACTTGAGTATCGCTATTGGCTCGTGGGTCTTGCGGACACGGGCGTTGCGCACCTTGCCATTGTAGTAGCCCCAGTTGGAGTTGTACATGTTGTCGCCTGTCAAGTCATAGACCTCCTGGGTGGAACCATTCTGGGCTCCGCGCTCTCCAGGAGCTGCCATGAACGTGAAGCCAAGCTTGTGCTCCTCGCCAAATTTCTTCTCGACAGCTCCGTAGTAGCCGAATGAACGGTAGAAAACGCCTTTGATCCAGTCGTTTCCTCCAAGTCTCGCGGAGGCGCTGAAAGCGTAGGACCAACCGTTGTCAAGTTGGCCGGAAGCGTAGGTGAGCATCAGACGAAGCCTGTACAAGGCGCTGTTAGTCAGCACACTTCCCCTCCAGCCTGTACGGATGGAAGAGGCCATCGGCATGATGTTCGTGAGGCCGTTGTAGCCACCGAACCCGAAGTCGGAGATCTCGGCTCCGTTCACGGACTCCTTGCTTCTGGTAGCCTCGTTCAGGCCGCTCCAGAGGGAGTACGGAGTGTAGCCCGTGATGGCATCGTTCATCCTCACGCCTGCGAGGTAGACATCTTGAGACTCACTGGAATATCCACGCACACGGAATCGTACGGAACTAAAATTGTAACCGGCCATGTTGTTGAACACATCGTTCTGGCCGAAGAGAATCGTAGGGCTGTCGGAATAGCCGGAGTCATCCATGTCAAACTCGGAGAAACTGGCGTCGTCCACCTCAGCAACCTTCGCCACAGGGGTGAGAGACAGCGTGAACATATTCTTGACATAGCCGTCGTTGACGGTCACGTTGACTCTGGACTGGAGGTAGTCCGGGCTCTCTATGACAAGGTCGTACATCCCGTCTTTCAGGTTGCCGATCTGGAATGTACCGTCCTGGCCGGCTTTCACGCGGGCGACTTCCTGGCCGGCTGAATACAGCACCAGGTCCGCGCCTTCAATGGCCGCCTTGCTCAAACGGCTGACGACCGTACCTTTCACGCCTCCGGTGTAGTTCTGGGCTGAGATGGTCAGAGCTAGAAACAGGGCCGAGGCGGCAAGGAATATTTTTTTGTTCATAAATATTGAATATTAACTATTTATCTTTTTAGTAGGTCACTTCGGCAGGCTCAGTGACCGCATTTTCGGTCGCTTCGACAAGTCACTTCGTCAGGCTCAGTGACCACTTCTCGGTTGCTTCGGCACTTCGACAGGCTCAGTGACCGAAGCTTTGCGGTCTCTGCACCTTCGGTCGCTGAGCTTGTCGAAGCGACTGAAGGTGTTACTTATTACTAATAACAATATATGTCGGATAATGGTCGCTGTAGCCGCCAACATAAGAGCCAGATGAATATGTCCGGAACGGAGTTCCCTTGTACTGGCCGGTCTGTTGAACCATGAACGGCTGACTGAAGACACGTCCGTAATATTTCCCCTTCACTATCGGAACGATGCGGAGCGTTCCCTTAGGAGCGTTCACCAGCGCCTCGTTCGTCATGATGATGTCGTAGATGTTCCAGTCACCACGATAAGCCAAAGAGCCGTAGCCGGCCTTGAGCATTGATGTGAACGGAGAGAAGAAGTCCATCTTACCGACCTCGGTGACGTTCTCCTTGCCGTGCATATAGACTGTCATACTCTCGTCCGTAGGGTTGTCGTTCATGTCGCCCATCGCCACGATCTTGATTCCGGGATATTCATTCATCAGTCTGACGGAGTTCTCGTAGATGATCTCCGCGCCACGGCTTCTCAAGTCACTGCCCTTACCTCCGATTCTGGAAGGAAGGTGCGCCACGAAGAACGCGAACATCTCGCCCTTGATCTCGCCTCTGACCATCAGGATGTCACGAGTGCGGAACCGGTCCTGAGACTCCTTGTCCATGTCGAACTTGATGTCCTTGCTGTTGAAATCATAAGGAATGGACTTGCTCTCAAGCACCTTGAACTGATCAGGTCTGTAAAGCAGGGCCACGTCCACGCCTCGTCTGTCCGGGCCGTCATAGTGCACAATCTGATAATTGGCGTCGGCAATCTCCTTCTGGCTGACCAGATCCTCAAGCACGTGACGGTTCTCTACTTCGCTGAGGCCGAGGATCGTGTGATAGACCTTGTTCTCTTCCGCCATTGCCTTTATGACGGTCGCGATGTTGTGGAGTTTGCGGTTGTAGCGGGCGTCAGTCCAGCGGTTGGCCCCGTCGGGGAGATATTCATAGTCATTCTTGCCCTCGTCATGGTAGGTGTCGAAGAGGTTCTCGACGTTGTAGAAGCCGATGACATAGCCTCTTGCGCCCTTGCCACCTTTGGCGCACGCCGTGGCAGCGACGACGAGGAGCAGAAGAGCCGAGTAAAGTAATTTTCTTAAACGCATATTAGTTTTGTATTATATTCTCTGGAGTTTACCACCACCAGGAAATGTCAGCAGGATTTTCCGCCTCTACCTTGGCCGCCACATCCTCACCGACTTTGGCAGGCAGGTTCACGAAGAAATCGATGTTCAGTTTCTTTTCAAGGTCATCCACGGACATTGAATATGAAGAGTTTATGTTTTTTGAACTATAGACTTTGTGATCCAGCCAGACAGCGCAGGCCGAATAGCCGGAGTAGCCTATCGTGGAATTCTTCATGTAACGGAGCACGACCTTGTAGTAGGCTGTCGGCACGGTCACTTTCTTGCCGTTGTTGTCAAGGGCGTACTTGACGGTCTCACCGTCTTTGTAGTCTATGACGCAGCCCGTCACGACATAGAGCGTGTCGGAGCTGTTGGCCCAGGAACGGACCTTGCCTTCGAGTGTGGCCCAGATGTCACCGTTGAACCCTTCTTGAATCTGAGGGGTCATATTCGTACCATAGAAGGTCATGGCGTTTGAGGAATATGATGTCAGTCTGTCCGCTGAGGCGATTTGATGACCTCTGGCGAACCATCCGGCATTGCCTTCCTTGAATCCCTTGTAGAGAACAGGTTGCTTGCTTTCCGGTAGAAGCGGGTCAAGTGCCCATGCATCGGTTCTTTTCACCGAACCTCCAATATTCCATTTACAAAGCGGGTAGGCTACCCACGGAGCCACCAGATTGTCGTAGTCCCAGATGAATGAATAGTTACGTGTCTTGGTTGAACCGACCGTCATCGAATGTGTGAAAAAATCCGTGCCGTCAGGTACAGCCGGAAGCTCCAACCAACCTGTCACAATAGGTTTCGGCTCCGGGTCCGGTGTAGGATCCGGATCTGGCTTCACGGTTGCCTTTCCTTTCTGAGTCAGCTTGGCTGAAGCTTCCCCAGCTTTGGATTTGACAGTAATAACCGCAGAACGATCCTCCTCAGAATTGTTAGCAGCCACATCCAACGAGACATTCTTATTACCTTCTCCTGAAGCTGGCTCTATCGTAACCCAATCAACCTTTCCGCCATCGGCATCGTTGGCTTCCAGACTCCATGGCCCGGAAGCCCGGACATAGGCATACTGCGAATGTCCGGAAGCCTCAACCGTCAAAGTTTTGACTTCAATGTTCGGTGGCAGTGCATTGTCCTTGCTCGTGGTTCCACACGAAGACAAAGCAATCACGCCAAGGCACAATGCCGAAATATTCCTAAACGCTATTCTCACGTATCAGCTTTCTTAGAGAGCAAAAGGGCTGCCCGTAATGCCGGGCATCCCTTTGCCTTTAACAATTTAATTCAAATTACTTAAGGACAACAGTTATGCTTTTTGCACGAACTTGCGACACATCTGCTTGCGCAGCATACTTATCTACACTTCCTGTCCAAGTAACCGTGTTGTTCTTTACATCAGAAACAGCGATCGTGTTATCAGAGAGCACCGTCATATTTGCGGACTTACCGGAAACACAATTAAGGACAACCTTCTCGATTTTTTGCCCAGCTGGAGGCACGATGACAAATACCGAACTTTTGTAGATTCTGATATGGTCTGACTGCGGGGCTGTCGGATCACTCGTAGATTTGTACTTGTAATAAGCATACTTAATACCGTCCTTTGTGAACTCATAGCCCTTGCCATAAGTATCATCAGAGGCAGATGTCCATTTATTATTACCCTCGATTGCCAGAGTGATCTCGGTACCAAAAGCAGAGTTTTTGCCCTTGTGAGTCAACACTACTGTATAAGACTTGGTGGCGACATCCGCCGTTGTGGAAACGGTAATCTTAACAACTTTGTCAGCCTCCTCCGTGTTGGCCGCAAACTTCACGGTGACGGTAGCATTCCCGTTTCCGGAAGCTGGCTCAACCGTGTAAGCGGCATTGTCAGAAGTCACTGTCCAGGCCACATTAGCCTTTACATCAAAGGTGGCGGTTGTCGCGTCAGCCGCAGCGGAAAGGGCTGTGGTGCTGACAGTCAGGTAGTCCGAGCTACTTGGAACAAGTTCAGTAACCATCGTGTTGACGTACTTATTATTGCTAGCAAGTCCGACATAGAAACCTGTCACCTTCACAACTGCACCTTCGAATGACTTTGCGTTGAAACTGTCGTTGATGTAAGCTAAGCTGCCGGTGTGCTTGGTGGCACCGGCCACTTCCACATTGACATAATTACCACTCACCGTGAGAGTTCCTTCGTATGAGATATATTCAATCTTGCTTGATGAATATGCATCAAAGGCAGCAGCGTCCAGAACCTTCGGTGAAGGTAGCGTCAAGGCGTTGTCGGAAGACACGACCGTCACCTCTGGAGATGCCAGCTGAATAAGTCCACCATATTCAGAAGTTGTGCCTGTCACTTTAACATTGTCTTTCTCCTTTGCCGCGCATTTTGATCCATCATAGACAAGAAGGTAGTCGGTACCGTCTGTGATGATGAATCCTCTCTGATAGGTGGCAGCGACTGTCCCGCTGACAATCGCGGCTGTTCCGGCAGGAGCATTGAGGACCTGCGAAATAGTCATTTCCTTAGCAGGATCACTTGAACCTTCCGAGTATGAGAAAATATGTGCGCTGACGACCTCATCTTTGCCATTGTACTGCTTGTAAAGACCGGCAAGTTCAACGGTGCCGCCATCCTTTATCTTATCTGAAAATGAAGACTTGGACTCATCATCAACACTGTAAACATAGATTGTTCCAGTCTCGTCCGTGAGGTCGAAACTGCAATACTGGGAGTTGAATCTTGAGACTTTACCCTTCAGTTTGTAATAAGTCGAAGTGCTAGCGGCGGCAATGAAGTCCTTAACGGTTTTGGATTCGGCCTTGTCGTAGTCCGAGCCAGGAGTGTCGCTTCCGCCTTCTCCGAGGTCTATCCCTTTGGAGAAGTCAATAACAGTTCCAGCAGCGGAAGCGATTGAAAGACAGAGGTCATCAAGACGGTAAGAACTTGCGACATCGGCCTTGACATAGATTCCAAATGACGTTGTTCCGGAAGGAACTGTGAAATTGGAAGTAGCGAGATCCCAGCGGCCCTCCTTATCACCGTTAGGGAATGAATATTCAAGCTCTACCCACTTCTTCCCATCGTTGGTGATATAAACGTGGAACTCATCGTGCTTAAAGAGACTGCCATTATCCTGATTGTACTTCTCCGTTCCGAATGTCAATGAGTAGTTGACACTTGACGGAAGCTTGATTCCAGTCACTGAGAAATAGGCGGATGAACCGAAGAACAAGTTGTTGACTCCAGAACCCTCGTAGTCGGAATAGTTGCTGTTGGAAGTCGAGTTGGCTCTAGCTGACATCGCCTTGTATGAATATACCTCACTTCCCACTCCGGTTCCGGTAGCGTTCTTCCAGCCTTCGAACTGATCCAGATAAGGCCAACTTGAGCCTGTTCCGAAAGTTTTTTTGGCTTCCTCTTTGTCGAAGTCGTTCTTATAGACGATCATGTCCTCAGCAGATCCACTCCCTTTTTGCTTAACTGTCAAGGTCTTGGAGTCAAAACCTATGTCGAACTTGACAGAGCCCTCACGGTCAAGGCCTGTGTTCTCATTAACCTTGATCTCAATGGTGACAGCCTTGGAAGAGGCATCGCCCTCTCTTGGGTCGATGGAAATCCAGTCCTGCTCGGTCGTGGCTTTCCAGTCTCTTGTGGCGATCAACTGCACGGTTGTCTCACCACCGACCTGCTCAAAAGACACCTCGGATTGTCCAACCTCCACGGATGGTGCTCCAAGATCCTCTTTCTCTTCCTCGCATGCTGTCGTGACGAACGAAAGCGCTGCGATAGACGCGATAGACGCGATAAAACTCAAAAATCTATTTGTTTTCATATCAATTATGTTTAATAACAGTTCCACAAAACATAAGCTTCGCCCGAAGGCGTTCAGCCGGTCGTTTCGGCTGGTATGGTCACTTCGGCTGACTCAGTGGCCGGTTTCAGCTTTGTTTATCACTTCGACAGGCTCAGTGACCGGGCTTTCTTCCCGCAAAATCTTTGCCCGTCAAGCAGTCTGCTAAGTTACGACTAAATATTCAATTATAAAATATGTCCAGACAGCCACTTGGCGAAGAAGCGGTCGGATACAAGATAGCCTTGTGGTGTTTTAGCGACTAATTGTTTGTCGACGAGGGACTTCAGCGCAGATTTTACACTACTGACAGCGGGAAGGTTATAGGTCCTGATAAATTTTTGTCCCAATGGTGAAGAAACCAGACGCTCCTTGGCGATCGCTGTCAGAAGACGCTGCTGGTTTTCGGTGAACCAAGCGCAATAATTCTGATAGGCCGTGGATTGATCCTCAATTATCTCACGCACGACATCATCAACCAACTGTCTATTTATCATATCCTTAAAGTGTTCGTAGATACCATGAAGAATCGCCTGAACATACCATGTAACCTTATCAGAAATGTCGTATATGTAGGCAAAGGTGTCCTTGTCCATAACTCTTGACTGCCCATCGAAGAAGCGGTTGGCGAAACCAAGATACTTCTCCTTGTCTATACATGAGAGCGTCATCATGGAAGAGCTCTGGAAGAACGGACGGTTCACGGAAAGAAACATCTCCTCCATCATGTGTTGCTGGCTGCCGGAAAACACAAAATACACGTTTGGCAAAAATTGAATATACGAGCGTATAAGAGCCTCAACTCCGGATTCGGGGAAATTCAGTATCTGCTGGAACTCGTCTATGGCGATGTAGCACCTCTTTCCGGACTGTCCAAGATATTCGAATATCTGCTTCAAGGTCTCCCGTCCTTCAGAAGGTCGTATGTCAAGAGAGAAAGTAGGGCGGCCCGTCACCTCATCTATCGTGAGGGTTGGCCTCCACTTGCTGAAAAACTCTTGGACACGACGCATGGCTGCCTGTGAGACAGAATCCAACTTTCCGATGATCTCGCTTCCTAACATCCCGACCATCTGATCCAGATTCTTTGCAGGATAGATGTCCAGATAGAAACACCTGACTTCCTTGTCCTGCTTCTCCATCTTGGCGAACACATGCTTGATGAGTCCAGTCTTCCCCATTCGTCGTGGGGCTACAAGAGTGACATTACGTTCATTATGAAGGGCAGAGATCATTTTTTCAGTCTCTGCCTCACGGTCGCAGAAATATTCAGGACCTTTGTAACCATAGATGACAAAAGGGTTGTTCAGTGTAGCCATATTCATTACTGCGAAATCATCGTTGCGTAATTTTCGCTACGCAATTTACGTAATAATATTCAGACTTCCAAACTACTTTGAATCTGTGAGCGAAAATGCCCACGTCACGCACGAAAGGCCACAGAACAGCACTTCGTGCGTCCAACGGTACCATTAACGCACGGTGGCTATCGGGCGATGACTTCGTGCGTCAGAACGTGTAATCTGCGCACGGACTCGTTTGACCTTAAAGTCTTTGTCTTTAAAGGTCCAAATCGAGCTCGACGGGGCAGTGGTCAGAGCCGAGGATTTCGGAGTGAATCTCGGTGGAGGTAATCCAGTCCTTGAGGGAATCGGAGACAAGGAAGTAGTCAAGACGCCATCCGACGTTCTTCTCGCGGGCGTGGAAGCGGTAGGACCACCAGGAATATTTCACCTCGTCCGGGTGCTGGAACCGCCATGAGTCTGTGAAGCCTGAGTCCAGCAAAGCCGAGAACTTATCGCGCTCTTCATCAGTGAAGCCAGCGTTGCGATGGTTCGTGTCCGGATTCTTTATGTCTATCTCATTGTGAGCCACATTCATGTCACCACAGACCACGACTCCTTTGCGGGCTGCGAGGCCGGCAAGATATTCCCGGAAATCATCCTCCCAACGCATCCGGTAGTCCAGTCTTCGGAGGCCGTCCTGCGAGTTCGGGACATAGACGCAGACGAGGTAGAACTGAGGCATCTCCAGTGTGATGACGCGTCCCTCGTGGTCATGTTCCTCAATCCCAAGCCCGTAAGTCACCGACAGCGGTGTGTGTCTTGAATATATCGCTGTGCCAGCATAGCCTTTCTTTTCAGCCGAGTTCCAATACGAGGTGTAGCCCAGAAATTCCAGATCCAACTGCCCCGGCTGCATTTTCGTCTCCTGAAGGCAGAAAAAGTCTGCGTCCAGACTGGCGAACACCTCGTCAAAGCCTTTTCCGGCACAGGCTCGAAGACCGTTCACGTTCCAACTAATGAATTTCATACTCTTTCCTTAACTGCGTACCTGCAAAAGAAATAATTTTAGATGAATATAACAAATCAGAAAATATTTTCTTACTTTTTAGTTTGCATGGATTATCTTTATGGAAATATTATGGAAATATTCATGAATATGGCAAAGAAGAAAAAAACAACGAATCAGCAAACGTTCCTTTCACCGGAACAGTATATCCGTGAGAGAGCAAGGACTCTTGAGATCGGTGATTGCTACATAAATGAGAATTACAAGGAACATGGACTGGGACACATAATCGTGACCAGGCTACATAAAGGTGGTAAGAAAACCATAGGGTGCTATTTGGTTGACACATATTGCCTTGGGGTCAAAGATGCCTTTTGCCGGGCTAGAATGGAAGACTATGAATATGACGGCTTTATCAATGATATGGAGAAAGCGCACCATCTGAAGAAAATCTCCTACAATGAGGCTCATAATCTGATCTATGGTTCTATCGAATTCGCTGATGAGGCCGGGATAGCGCCCTGCAAAGATTTCACCTTGGCCAAATATATTCTTGAAGAGGACACCGAGGCCATTCCATTAATCGAATATGAATATGGAAGAAACGGGAAACATCTGCTTATCGTCAGCAGCCATGATGAGGCTGACCGATACATGCCGACCCTGAGGGCCAATCTTGGGACGAACTTCAATTACATAATCAAAGATAAGCCTTTTGAGGAAGATGAACCAGAAGTGGAAGATCTATTTGGAGAAGATTTCGCCAAAAGACTCGCGGATTTTGAGGAAAAACATAAGAATGCAGTGAAATGGAACCAGCCATATTCATACAAACATCCTCAGTACCCAGTAGCTCTGGAAGTTGAGAACCCATCTGTTCTTCTGACCATTTCCGATCCTAAAAATGCCTATCTATCAGACACTCAGGTGGATGAGATTCTTTCCTTGCCACACGACAGCCTAAGAAGGGATCTTGAGAACATTCTTCTTTTCAACATTGGACTTTCCTGCGATGGCATACCGGAAGAGATGAGTGAGGGGCAGTTCTCTGGGGTCATAGGTCACTGCGTGATGCTGCTCGGAGAAGTCGGCAACGACTCCTCCAGTCTAGATGCAGTGCTGGAGGTCCTTAGGCAGAATAACAACTTCTTAGACTATCACATTGCTGACAGTTCAATGGAAATCATTGTCCCTACGATTTACAAGCTTGCGAAGAACAAACTTGATGTCTTGATGGAATTCATGATGGAAAACGGATTGGAGAATTTCTGGAAATTCTCTGTCGCTAATGCGGTCGCTCAAATAGCTTTCTTAGAACCAGACAAAAGACCGGAAATCATCGTCTGGTTCAAGGACCTGCTTACGGTCATCAATCGGGACTTCCCATCAGCGACTTACACAGACGCAATGCTGAATGGCTCGATTGTAAGTAATTTGATTAACATTAACGCTTCCGAGCTCCTGCCTGAGATCAAGACAATGTACGACAATGGTTTCGTGGATCTTATGGCCTGCGGGGATTATTCAAAAGTCGAAAAATCAATGATCGGAAAAGAGCACTCGCCTTTCCATAAGATCAAACCGGACATAAAGGAACGTTACGGCCTGCTGCGCAAATTTGTTAAATAACGCCCACAAAATGTGTCAAGTGAATTATCGAAAGCAATCCGCAAGCCCCATCGTGGAACCGCGGATTGCTATTTTATTGCACTAATCAGGATGAGCGAACGAAGCAATTATCTCATTATCAACTCCAGTACAATTGACAATTACATCAATCGGTGTCCCGGCCTCGAAAAATTTCTTTGCGATTGAGAGTCTTGCCTCCTCGCGACCCTGCACCAGTCCTTGTTCCAGTCCTTCCTTTCGGCCTTCCTTTCGGCCTTCCTTTCGGCCTTCCTTTCGGCCTTCCTTTCGGCCTTCCAGCAGACCCTTTTGCCGGCCTTCCTCTAAGCCCTTGCGCACAGCATATTCCTTCTGCGCCTGAATGTCCCACTCGTTCATCTTGTCAATCTCGTATTTAAGTTTCTTCTCCTTGTCGAACGCTGCCACCTCGCACGCCTCAGCGAGCCGTCTGGAGATTCCTCCTGTTTTCTCTATCCACTCAGGGATTTTCAGGAAACCACCGCTGTTCATGAATATATAGAACATCTTGTCGAACTCCGTCACGCACTCCTCCAGTGTCTTGGTGAACAGTGTCATTTCCACAAATATAACACTAATTGTCTGATTCGCAACAATTCCAGTGCGTTTTTCCGTAAAATGCCAGTACGAGATGAAATGGTCGGTGTCCCAGAGGGACTCATCATCATGCCTCAGGCTGTAGTTAAGGAACGACACCACATAGACTGGGTGCAACCCTTTGTACCGTTCCCCGTCCGAGAGTTCCAGATGATAAAGCCCGGAGGCGTAGTAAACGCATCTCTCGAAGAAATAGTCCTCCTCCGAAGCCTGCATCTCCACGATGAATGTATTGTCATCATGGTCCACACAGACCAGGTCGAGCACCGTCTTTTTCCCGTAGGGAACATCCCGTCGCTGCTCGCGGTCGGAATATTCCTTGATGTCCTCAATCCTCGCCTCCGGAGGGAGGATCTGGTTCAGCACCCCGATGAGGATGTCCTTGTTGTTCCTGTCCGCGAACACGGCCTTGAAGCCCACATCGCTCCGCAGGTTCACGAACGGAGCGAGCTGCTGTCTCTTTTCGAAATTGTCCATAATGTTAAAATTTAAACAAACATTTGAACCGCAATAATATGCTTAAAAGTCGTGAAAAACGAAAAGAAACATATACGGATTATAAAAAGCAGAAATATTTTCGGCTGTTACCCCCTTAAATACCACTTTGAGCCTAAGTGGCCGCCCGATGGTTCGACAAGCTCACCAACCATGTTCGGCGGGCTCTGTTACCATACGCTGGGTGGAGCTTCGACTAGCTCGGCGACCACCAGCGTATCAGAACCTAAAAGCCGCACAGCGCCGATATGTTCAAAAACTTCCTCCGAATATTTCCATAAAGTATAACTAACTGTCTTTGAGTATATTCGTAAATCCCGCCAGTTATATTCAGAGGGCCGAATTTTATAACTCTTTAATATTCAATCAATAACATTTTTCGTCTTGATGTTCATCAATCAGTGGAACCGCGCTGGTATTTCGGACATAAGGATCATTCGAAAAGATCCTTCAAGGTCACTTCGTTCTGGACCACACCACTATATTCATTGGGCTTCAGGCCGTAGGTTGTGATGAAGACAAGGTGGAGGGTCCGGCGGAGTTTGAGGGAGTCTCGGAATGAGTTGATCTTATTGTCCAGTTCCTGACGGTACTTTTTGGTGATGGTGAAATGCCCCTCCCAGAATTTGATTTCGCAAAGATCTATGACGCGGTCGGCGCGGCTTATCACCATGTCAACCTGCGCACTTTCAGAGCGCCAGGACGACACATCCGTCATAATACCTTGAATGCCAAGTGCTTTTTCTATCTGAATATGATGGTACATACACAGCCTCTCGAACGCGATTCCAGCCCAAGCGTTATGAAGCGAGGTTCCGATTTGGTAGGACCAGAAAGGTTTGTCCGAGACACCATATTTCTTTATGAACTTATAATAGAATATTGTGTAGAAATCTGTCAGTTGATAGACGGCATCATTCTCTTTTTTGCCGAAGGCTTTATATTTCCGGATGATGTCGCAGTCGTCCAAGTCGGACAGGATCGTACTGAGGCCGCCGCCGTCTGGAAGTCCGGTCACCGCAATGATTTCCTTTCTGGTCAGACCGGCGTTCCTGCGGCTGAGTGCCTCGATCACTTTCATGTAGTCCTCGCTGTTTTCAAACAGTGAGGCGTACAGGTTGTCGAACTCTCCGTCCAGTTTGCCTTTCCTTTTGAAGAATAGGTCATCCACGTTCTGAGCGAGGCTTTTCCCTTTCTCAAAAAGACTGAGGTAGTAAGGGATTCCACCCATGATCATGTAACATTCGGCGATGTCCTTTTCGTCAAGGCTTATGCCGACGGATTTAAAATAGGCCTTGCATTCCGCCAAGTTGAATGGTCGGAGATAGATCTTTCCGGTCACCCTGTTATGCAGACCGCCTTTGTTCCTGAGTATCTTCTTTGTTATCCAAGAGGTGGCGGAGCCGCAGACAATCAGCATCAGGTCATCCTGGGTGCATCCCCAGTCGTTCCAGAAGTGTTCGATGGCCACTACCAGATCGCATCGATTGGTGTACATAAACGGTAACTCGTCGATGAACACAACCTTGCGTCCTTTCGTTTTTGAACTTTCAATCAGGGTTTTCAGAAAGTCAAACGCTTCCATCCAGGATTTAGGGTAAGGGCAAAGGGGCGAGCCCTGCTTTTTGAGAGCCTCTCCGAAATTGACCAACTGCGCTGCCTTGTCCTTGACCGCAAGCCCTGTCACCTTGAAAAGGAATTTATTGTCGAAGAACTGGTTCACCAGAAATGTCTTTCCCACACGCCGTCTTCCATAGACAACAACAAACTCTGAATTTCCGGAATCATACAACGTCCGGATTTGATCAATCTCTGATTTTCTGCCTATTACCTTCATAACATTAGTTAATAACCTTGCGCAAAGTTAAAAAAAAAACGACTTTCAGCAATGTTATTGGAAACAAACCATGCTGTAAATCGAAATAATATAGGCTTTCAGCGGAGTTTGCTGCTGTTGTGTGTGTGTGCAAGAAAAACTATAACATACTCACACAACTGACAGCCGTACACTTCCAGGAGGCTTATGCAATGATTCTCAATGAATATTACAAATCAGAGAACCGGTGGAACTATGGAATACAAAAAATCCGGGCGGTCTTGGTGAGCCGCCCGGATCGAGAGTGTGGTGTATTATCTGGATTTAGTCATAACACACATATTATGCAACGAATTACTTTCTTGTGAAGAATTCACCTGTTTTTCCAGCAGGATTAATCTGATAGAAGTTGGCGTATGCATTGACAGTTGAATGATTGAATACATTTGTAGAGGATATGACAACTCCAAAACCACAAATCTGATTCATTGTTTTGTTCGAGTACTGAGACAAAGTCTGAAGTTCGACATTATTGGAAACCCTATTTGTATACATCAATGTATTGAAATTGTTCGTAACAGTGAACCATAGCCACTCATAATCTGGATCTCCCAGTTCCGTTTCCGTGTAGAGCCAAGGTTTTCCCCAAGCTGTGGCGTTTCTTGTCGCCAGTCCAGGGAAGTAGGTAGCATATTTGCCGTTCGCCTGCTGTCCTATTCCATCCCTTGTATCAAGGAAAAGTCCGGCCCTTACCGTCCTGTTCTCGTAATTGATGTCAATGCAAACATCAAGAACTGTGTCAAAATACAATCCTTTTATGCCAATATTGTTAGTATAAGTCTTACCATCGGCCGCCTTTAGTGCCTCTTTGTTTCTAGGCTCACCAAATGTCACTTCCGAGAACGTGTAAGGATCTTTGGCTCCAACATAAGAACCAGCCCCCGCAAACACCTTGGTAGTGAATTCCCAACTTCCTTTGAAGTCCGCTGGGGAGACCTGAGTGAGTTTGAAGGAAGAGCCGTTCTCGAAGGTGAGTGTAGCGGTACGAGGAAGGCCAGTGGTGTTGGCAGTCCAAGAAACCTTGCCGTCAGCGTAGGTGAGCCATCCGTCGCCACCGGTAGGTGTGCCGGAAGCGCTGATCTCTTGACTGCCTGCGGCATCATCTACCCATTTGTCAACCTTCTCTGCAGGTGTCACGTCACCGCAGTTGAAGGTTGCGGAGAGTGGAGCGCTTTCGGCGTCCCAGGAATCCACAGCAACAACCGTGACGGTGTACTGGCCGGACTCTGACAGGGTTCCGAAATCAACAGTCCAGCTGGACTTCATCTCGGAGGTCTTTGGATGGAGATAGAAATCAGCGAGGATCTTCTTGGTCGCGACCACATTGCCAGCCTTGGAGAGCGTAACGACATAGTGGTGAACGAACTCATCATCCTTTCCAGCGGCAAAGGTCACTGTAGCGGCCTCGGCCTCCTTTACATCCTTGGCCTCGATCGTGCTCATTGTCGGAGCCTGGTTGGCAGCCTTGCGTGTCACATTGTTGTACTTCGCTAGGTTCGCTCCGGCCGCGTCAGGGTACTGCATCACATAAGGCTCACCGATGGTTCCGTTGTTGAAGAAGTCCATCTTGATGATGCGCATGTTGCCGTTGACATCGAACTGAACCAGATAGCCCTGCGAGAAGTTGTTGGCGTCGTTCATCACGGTAGGAGTGCTGCTGACACCTTCCCAACCGGCCGGCTCGATGGCCATGTACCTTGTCGAGCCGCATCCGAGAGCGGTCCATTTACCCTGCCAAAGGGTACGCGGATCGTTGATCGGGAAGTGGAGATGACCGTGGAACGAGACAACCTGAGGATATTTCTCAAGCACACCGGTAAGAGCGTTTGTAGCCCAATAGTGCGGCAGTGTTGACTCCCATATTCCACCTTCCTCACCAAGGAGACTGCCATAGATCGTGTTGTAGATCATAGGGTGGGTCAACACGATAACGTACCTGTTAGGGTCGGTCTTTGTGAGGGCCTCCAACTGCTGGTCAAGCCAAGAGATGACGTTTGGTGAATATGTGATCGGCTGGTCACCGTTAGGAGTTACCGCGAGAATATGATAGCCACCGATGACGCAGTGGCGTGCCTCATAGTTGTTCCTCATCGTGTTGTCGATGTCGGTCTTGAAATACTCATCACCGAGAGTGTTGGTCAAAGCCACAGATTGAGCCACTGTGCTTGGAGTCCACTTATACTCAGGATTCATGTCGTGGTTGCCGATCGTGTAGATCATCGGAACCTCAGTAGGTTTGAACACATCCTCGTAGACAGCCTTGAAGTTCTGCGCCATAGTGACCTCTGCTCTTTGGATGAGGTCCCCGACAACCATCACACCATCAATTCCATTTGCATCGCTCTCGGCGGCCTTGGCCTTAAGCTGGTTGAGGGCTGAGGTGAACTTGCCTGCGTAGGCATCGCTTGATCCCTCGATGTGCACATCGCTGATGGCGGCGAGGGAAAGGGCGATCTTGGACTCATCGAATACTGGCGAAAGCTCACGAGGAGCCTCGATCTCCCCGGCGTTGTAAACCTTCCCCGGCTCAGTCTCAAGTGTCTCGTATGAGGCTATCCTGCCTATGACATTGTCCGAAGCGTCACAGGCCACTATCGTGTAGCCGCTGTTCAGGAGAAGATCAGGGCGGAGACCGATATAGTAAGTGCCGGCTCCGTTGACATATTTCCTGATGGAGACGGTGCTCTCGAAGTCAGGAGACGGGTTGTCCGAAAGTTCATAGTCGGCAAATGCGATGAAAGCATTCTTGTTGATGACCTCGCCGTTGTTGCCTGAAACTTTGACGTACTTGGTGTCAGGATTGGTGACTGTCACAGAGAGAAGAGAGAACATGTTCTGGAACTTCAGGGTCATGTCGTTCTTGTCGCAGCCGGCCACAGTCACAGACGGCACCGCGTCGCGGCACCTGTCCATATTGTCTGTTGACCAGTACTGTTTGAGTTTGAAACCCTTGACTCCGCAGTCCTTGAGCATGCCATAGAAATATTCAGCTTCCTTCAGAAGCTTTCCGGAGGAGACGAAAGTGGCGGTCTTGCCGTCCGAGGTCACTTCCGTGGCCTTCATTGTCTCCTTTGAGGTGAAGTTGCCCTTCACGCTGTAGACGACAATCTCGTCACCTTCGCTCCAGGTTGTCTTGAATCCGGCGGGAGCGTCAGGCAACTCTGCCTTGAATTTGATCTCTGTGACGCTTGGCTGTTCAGGCTCCTTGCCGGAGTTGCCGCCATTGTCCTCCTTAACATTACAAGAAAGGAATGTTGTCGCGGAGACCAGCGCCGCCAGAAAGAATATTGACATTTTTTTGATGTTCATTTTTTCGGATAGTTTAATTATTAGTTGGCGTCAGCCTCGATGTAACCCCAGACGGTAAGTTCCCAAAGATCAAGGTAGCCTTGCTTGTTTCTGGAGTTAGTGAACACAATCGCGATGTAACGTCCTGATTCCATTGTGCAGTTCCTGCTGCCAGGATTGTCTCCCCAGTATAACTGTGAGCTACAAATAGGTGCTCCAAAAACTGAGGCAAAATTCTTTTCATCAGGATTGAAAGGAGTGTTCCCTGTGAAAATCTGGAACCATTGAATATATCTCAGGCCCATTGAAGGGTTACGAGCCATAGAGAACGTCTTGTAAGTAGGCTCTTTTCCGGCTTCGCAATTGGTGTCGATGGACAGTATCTTAGGGAAATTATTGCCTGCGGTACTGTGCCAACGATGATTGGCATCAGAGATTCCATCAAAAATCTTGTCCGGAGTGTTGTCTCCCATAGTTCCGCCAGTGGTTGCGGTAACAGTCCAGCCCTTTGTATCAAGCGGATAGACTATCGGATAAGAGGATTTGGACCAGGCCATCCAGGCCGTGTCCCTGCCGTCGCTTGGGAGGAATCCTGAACTGAACTCGAAATACTTTCCGCGCATGGCGTTAGGAAGTTTGAAGTTGACCTCCCTCGGAGTCATCCTCGGACCGAATTCGACCCACTCTCCGTCAACATTCTTATATCGGAACTTTGTGGCGACCATCTCCGATGTTGACTCCGTAAGCTGGACAGTCGCTGTGGTACCGTCAACCCAGGCGTGCTTGAACTGCCTTTCCTCGTGAGTGGAAAGCCAGTTCATTCCGTAAGGGGTAGCTGACTTTTCCGCTGCGATGGACTTGTTTCCAAGTTTGTCGAAATTCACTATGTCAAACGTGTAACTTCTATCAGCAAGGTTTGTGATTGTTACGGACACAGTATCTGAATAATCCGAATAATTCAAATCAAGAGAGTCGGTGTAGTTGTCCCAATAGACCCTCGCACTTCTCAAGGAAGGATCCTTGGGAACTGGCCAAAACAAGGTGACCTTCTGAAAACCTGTTTCGGAAGTGATGTTTGCGGCCTTGGCTGGATAGATGTAGCCTCCATCCTTGATGAACTCCTTGTAGATGTCATCCTGGGATGTGCAGGAGACAACCGAGCCAAGAATGGCTGCTGCAGCAAATATGCTCGTTTTCAATGTTTTCATATTCATCATAGAGTAGTTTATTACCTGTATTCCTGAAGAATCTGACCGAAAGGAGTAAGCTCGCCCATCTGAATCTTGGAGGATTTTGTGTCGAATCCATAAGTTCCGAAAGAATCAATGAACACAACACGTAAATACCGGAGTTCGTCATAGGCGTGAGGATATTCCTCGTTATTGAACTCAAAGTCATTGCCGGCATTCCAGTAGGCATTGTCATCCTGTGTGATAACACCTGGTGAACCGTCTGGCTCATAACCGGATGGTTTGGCCTGCTCGAATCTTCCAAGAAGGAACCATGAGTTGTCAAATCCATGGGTGTTACCTTCTACTTTTTCACCAGTTGGGTTCATACTGCCCCAAAACTCAAAAATTCTTGGATGCGCGGCTGTGTAAGTCAGGTAACTCTGACCACGAGGCAATGTCTTGATGTGACTTAACTTGGTCTTGACCCCAAGGTCAATTGTAAACCAAGTCGGAAGATCAAGTTGCTTGCTGTCAAATATATAATTAGCTTTGCCATCATCATTCAACTTGTCCCAAAGATTCTCGATCTTGTACTTCGTCGCACTGGCTGTACAGTTGTCATCCTTGATCTTGGCATCACGGAACTTATCCTTGTCCAATTCGGACTCCTCAAGTGGTGTAAGAACTGCCTTCACTGTGTCTGACACATTCCCCCACCTGTCCCGAAGGTACGCACCGAAGATTGCTTCGACAGGATCGATGCCACGTCTCGGAAGTGTGATGGTCTCAGCGGCAGTGAATAATGTTGTGACTTGTTCCCACTTCATCTGACTGACAGGCTTATCGAAATCACTGAGATCAGTATCCCGGAGAAGGACTATTGTCAGGTTTTCTCTTGGCGTATTCCCGTCAATGCGGACTTTGATTCCTCCAAATGTTTGATAAAGAGTAGCCTTTGCCAGTGAAATGGCTGGCTCAAGGGGTGTTATCTCGACATTGACAGGGGTCGATTCCACCTCATTTACATTTATAGCTGCAATCTCAACTGTGTGCGGCTTTGTGTCCACGAAACCAACCACGGTGAGACTGTCAACATAACGGGAAATCTTAGTGTTCACCTCCTCTCCGTTACGGGTATATTTGGCGATCACACCTTTGATGTTATCATCATCCGGAATATTCACCTTGATGACAGCACCGCCGCTGATGCTTCTGACGCTTTCCACCGAAACTGGGCTGGGAGCCGGAATATTATCATTCTTCTGATCTACTCTGCCAAAGTCATTCGCTCCGTCATTGCAGGCAGTAATAAAGATGGCCGAGAATAGAAGAGTGAACGTCGTTTTAATTATGTTATTCATTCTTTATGACTTTTAAAGTGTTACCACCCAAGATTCTGTACGAGATTAGGGTTTCTTTCAATGTAGTATGTGTAGATAGGCCAGAAATAATCCTTGAGACCGAAATTTTGATCAGCGATGTAGGTTTTCTGGTAGTAGTCCTTGGCCGCTGGTGCTATAACGCGGAATCCATATATTCCTTTCTGGTACTCGGTTGAGGCTTCTTTCCACCTGCGAAGATCCCAGAACCTCTGGCTCTCGAACGCAAGTTCAATCAGGCGTTCGCGGTGAATGATCTCACGCATTCCAGCCTGAGACTTATACAGATCCGGACGTGTGCTGTAATTATCCCAAGACTCTTTTACTCCAGGAATACCGGCGCGATCACGAATAGCGTCAAGAGCGTTGAAAAGTTCATCGCTGTATGCGCCGTTTGGTCCTTCAACCTCGTTGATGGCTTCAGCATAAAGCAGATAGAGGTCAGACAAACGAATTATAGGCCACGGGAACCAATATGACGCAAGGCTCGCTGTTGATGATGTTCCAGACCAGGTAACCCTGTACGGAGCCAATTTCTTTGGGAAATATCCTGTCACAGGACCAGCTTCCTTATTGTTAGACTTTCCATTAGAGTTGCCTCCGCGAGCTTCGAGCGTGTGTACGTCATCCGGGGTCAAGTCATTGTAGTTGGACAACGCACCGAGCCATTTTCCGCCGTCGAATCCGAGGTCAGCATAGAATCTTGGCTCACGGTCGAAGTTCAACTGGATAGTCTCGTAACCTTGTTTGATATAGTACTTGTGTGCGGCATCTCCTGTCCTAAGTTTGAACTGATCAACACTGGCGAATTCCTTGTCATAATTGATAGGAAGACCATTTTTTGTGTAGAACTCTTCCGCAATCTTAAGCGGCACACCGATGAAATCCGTTCCTCCGATACCTCCAAGTTTTTTCCCGTCGCTTGGATCCATCTGCAGAATTGGCACACACCACTGCTGGAAAGAGGTGGTTGAGACCTGAGTATTGCCCCATATCAGCTCGCTGTTCCATCTTTCGCAGAAAGCGTTTCGGATTGTAAGGTCTGTGACAAGAGAGTCACACATTCTATAATCTTGTTCAACGTATGTCCTCTCGTATAGTTTCAAGTTGGCTTCCTCGCAGATGTCAAGGGCATCCTCACAAGCCTCAAGAGCGTCTTCCCAACGTTTAAGCTTGTCCACATCAGACTTGGCTGGGAAAAGCCTTTGTCCACGGCCGTCAATCAAAGACGCTTCCTCTTCATTGCCATTGAACAGCGGGCTGGCTGCATAAACCGCAACCTTGGCCTTCAGTGCCGCACAAATCGGCTTTGTGATGCGCCCCAACTCATCATCCGATGGGTTTACAATCGGCAAATATGGAAGAGCCTCGTCAAGAAGATCGAGCACAAAGTCAAAACAGTCATCAATGTTGTCACGATAGACGCGTACTTCCTCAACATTAGAATCAATCGGAAGGCTTTCACGGATGATTGGAACAGGTCCCCATTTGCGGATAAGATTGAAATGATAGTATGCTTTAAGGAAAGAGACTTCGGCCTTCCACTGTTGTTTCTCATCCTCGTTCATATCCGGAACCTTATCAATATTCTCCACCAGAATGTCGCAGCAACGGATTCCTTCGTACATACTTTTCCAGTCGCTGTTATAGCAGATGGCAGCACTTTGCAATCCTTTCGCGATAGGGAAAGAAGCATAGTTCTTGTTGTATAAGTACGTGGTGACGCGACTGTCCAGATCCCAAAGGTCGTCTCCGGTAAGCATTCCGCTGTCTTGTCCGGCCACTCCGTCATTTGTCATATATGAATAGCATGTGGCCAGATATCTGATGGCTGTCGATCTAAGGTTGAATGCAGTTTCGATCGACGCCAGTCCGTCATCCGGAACGACATCAAGGAATTTGTTGCAACCATTGACTCCGTACAACGAAGCCGCCGCCAACAATGATATTGTTATATTCTTAAAAAACTTTTTCATAATTCTCGTACATTATTTGGTGTCAAACGTAACATTCACACCAAAGTTGAATGTCCTCTGAATAGGGTAATTAAGACCGTTCCCGGCAAGTTCTGGATCCCAAAGTTTGAATTTGCTCCAGCACAGGAGGTTATTACCTTGGAAATAGAAACGCAAACTGTCGATATTTAGTTTGCGTGTAAGCTTCTGAGGGAGGGTGTAACCAAGTTCCAACTGCTTCAGACGAAGGAATGAGCCATCCCTCATCCACCATGTGCTCGTCGCGGTGTTGTTCAGGTTTTCGTAAGCGCTGTACCTTGGGTAAAGAGCATATATATCACGATTGTCCTCACTCCAGTGGCTGTCAGCGTAGGCCTTGAGCAACTGCGTGTTGTTCACGAACGGAGCTGTACCGTACCTGTTATATTTGGTGCTATAGGTACTGGTCGCATCGATCCAGAATGACTCACGTCCGAGGCCCTGGAAGAATACCGAAAGGTCGATGCCTTTATATCCGAGAGAAACACCGAATCCATAGATGATCTCAGGAGAAGTTGGGTAACCGATCGGAACCATATCAGCGGTCGTAATCTTGCCGTCACCATTGACATCGGTGTACTTGATGTCACCACCTCCATATGGAGATCCGAATGAAGTCTGGTCAGGGCTGTTGGCCGCCTCTTCGTCATCGATGAACAGACGCTCGGCGATGTAGCCCCAGGTCTGCTTGATGGAGTAGCCGGCATGCTGACGGTACTTCTCAGGATAGGTAGGCTCCTCATAGACATCATACTTTCCTGTCGACCAGGTGAAATTCGCTCTTGCCGATGTCCAGAAATCCTTGTTCCAAACCTTCTGGTACTCAGCCTGAAGATCGACACCATGAGCCCTGGCCTCACCGATGTTGGCGGATATTCCTGCCTGAAGTCCCATTGTCTCAGGAACGTCGGCGCGTGTCATGAATATGTCCTTGCGTCTCTCTGTGAAATACTCGGCGATAAGATCGAAGTTGTCGAACAGACCTAGTTCCACAGCGTAATTGGTCTTGTAGGATTTTTCCCAAGTGATAGCCTCGTTCGCATAGCGGGTAACATCAATGCCTTTGTAGTTGACCTGCCTGCGATCTCCGAAAAACGCCTGATTAGCGGAACTATTCATATTCATTTCAGAGAGGTAGTAGAAACGGTTGTTCTCATTACCGATCTTGTCGTTTCCGACGAGACCGTAGGATACCCTGAATTTAAGGTTGTCAACCGTTTTCTTCAACGACTTGAACCAAGGCTCGTTAGACATTACCCAAGCTGCACCGGCTGAAGGGAAGAATCCCCAACGGTGTGACTTGTGGAAACGTTCTGAACCGTTGTAACCGAAGTTGAATTCTGTGAAGTACCTCTTGTCCCATCCGTAGGTGAAACGTCCGGAAAGACCGGCGTTGCGGGATGGAAGGGAAAGCTGGAGGGAACCAGCGTTGGCCTTGCGTGACTCATAGGCGGTGAGTACCAAAAGGCCGGTCACCTCGCTACGGCCGAAGTCGCGGGCGTAGTTGAGTCGGGTCTCTGAATATAACGTGTTCTGCACAGTCTTGCTTCCTTCGTTGTAGGTCAGGTAGTCGGTACCATCATCGTTGATTCTACGCAAGTGGTATTCTCCAGTGTAGGAGTCATAGTTGTCCATTGTGTACCAATAAGGACTGAACTGACGGTTGACACTGAAGTCTGAGAGACGAGTCAGGTTGAACAACGTCATCGCACTGAGCCCCTTGGTAATGAAGTTAAGATCCTGATTGAGTTCCACGGCAGCGATCATCTGAGAACGCTGGTAGTCTCTATATCCTTTCACCATATTCGCATAGGGGTTAGTGTACCCCCCCTTGTCCCAGTTACCGAACATGATGTGCTTGATGCCGATGTGGTCATCATCCATAGGGTAATACGCAGGGAAGAGCACCGGGTCGGAGTGAACCACGTCCACATAGACCTTGTTACCTCCGTCAAGCGGTCCGCGGTAGTCGGTGAAGTTACCGGTAAGGCGGATGGCCAGTTTCGTGGTAGGGGTCACATTGATGTCGATGTTCGAACGCAGAGTGTAGGTTTTCTGGTCGATGTTGTTGTTGAAACTGTTTCTCTTATCGACGTTCAGGATACCGGTGTCCTCGGTGAAAGCACCAGATACGTAATAGGTCGCAACCTTGCCTCCACCGCGAACGGAAACGTTTGCGCGGTATGCCGTGGAATAATCCTTGAAGAGCATCTTGTACCAATCGTTGGCAGGATAGATGTACGGATTAGCTCCCGGTTTTCCGGTGTTTTCAATCTTGTCGTAAGAGTACATCAGGTCTCCGAGAGGGTCACGTGTCGTGATCGCCTCATTGTAGGACTTCATGTAAGTGATAGGATCGGCAAGCTCGACAACGTCTGTCGGCTGGGAGATGGATGTCTCGACACGGGCGAAGATCTTTGCTGGACCCTCCTGGCCGCGCTTCGTGGTCACGAAGATGACACCGTTGGCTCCACGGGCTCCGTAAAGGGCTGTCGCCGTGGCATCCTTCATGATCGAGAAACTCTCGATGTCGTCCGGCTGAAGACGGGCGAGGTCAGTGGATGTAAGTTCGATGTTGTCGATAAGGATGAGTGGGCTGGTGTTCGCACCGAAGGTGGTGATACCACGCACGAAGAAGTCGGCGTTGTCCTGGCCAGGCTCACCGGAACGCTGGTAGGCGATGACACCGGCGACATTACCGGCAAGTGCTGTGGTCAAGTTGCTGGAAGGCACTTTGAGAGTTCCGACATCAACTGTCGTGATGGCGGCCACAGTGCTCTCCTTCCTCTGTTTACCGAAGGCGACCACGGTCACCTCGTCAAGTTCGTTGGCTGCGTTCTTCAGCTTAACGATGAAGTTGGTCATGCTTCCGACCTCCAGAATCTGAGACTCTTTACCGAGACACTCAAATTTCAGTTTGTCAGTCGGCTTGACTCCGGACAGTTCGAAAGAACCGTCGAGGTCCGTCATCACTCCCTTTGTGGATCCGACGACCGACACTGTCGCTCCCGGCATGGTCTCGCCGGTTTCCTCCTCGTAGATCACACCCTTAATGGTCTTGGTTTGAGCCAAAACCGCCAAAGGCGCAAGCACAAGGATTAGAGACAAAACGATCTTTTTGAAAGACATAAATACTAAATTTGTTGTTTAATTAAAGTGTTATATTTCTTTTACTTTAGTTTCTATTCAGCCTACTTCGCAAACCGATTTAATAGACACGCAACAAGACCTCCCTTTGCAGGTTGGAAAAGACAAATTTAGAGACTTTTTCAGAAAAAACAATAGATTTACGTATATTTGGCGTATGAAAATCAATCTGTTTTGTGCAGGTCTATCCCTGCTTCTCTGCGTCGGATCTGCCGCGCAGCAGCCTTCAGCCAAGGCAAATTATGTCGATCCATTCATAGGAACCGACGGGATGGGACACACTTTCCCCGGGGCGTGCGTGCCTTTCGGTGGGGTTCAACTTAGCCCAGACACGGACACAATCCCTCACAACGTGAACGGGAAATACCAGCCACGTGTCTATGAATATTGCGCCGGCTACCGCTACTCTGATCCTACGATCGTCGGATTCAGCCACACGCACTTCAGCGGCACGGGGCACTCGGATCTGGGCGACATCCTGCTGATGCCGACCACCGGAGCCCTGAAACTGAATCCCGGCACAAGCGACAACCCAGACAGCGGCTACCGCAGCCGTTTCTCGCACGACACTGAGAAAGCCTCGGCGGGTTACTACGAGGTGACGCTGGCCGATTACGGTGTGAAGGCCCGTCTGACCGCTACCACCAGAGTCGGAGTCCATGAATATTCATTCCCCAAAGGGGTTGACGGTCAGGTGATTCTGGACCTAATCCACGGAATCTACAACTACGACGGCAAGGCCCTCTGGGCGGAAGTGCAGGTGCAGAACGACACCCTGCTGACCGGCTACCGCATCACCAACGGCTGGGCGCGCACCAACTACACCTACTTCGCCATCTCCTTTTCGCAGCCTATAACTGAATATGGTTATGCGGACCGCGGGAAGATCAACTATAAAGGAGGTTGGAGCAAATTCGACCAGTACCACAACTTCCCGGCGATGGCCGGACGCAAGTTGGTGGCTTGGTTCAAGTTCGCCACGTCCAAGAATCCAGAGCTGACCGTGAAGGTTGCCCTTTCGGCGACCGGGGCGGAGGGTGCGCTGAAGAACCTTGCGGCGGAGGCCTCAGGCAAGTCGTTCGATGACATCGCTTTGGAGGCTTCCTCGGCTTGGGAGAAGGAACTTTCCCAGATCGAGATCCAGGGGACCGAGGGTGAGAAGAGAATGTTCTACACTTCTCTCTACCACACGATGATCAATCCGTCAGTCTATATGGACGTGGACGGAAAGTACAGAGGTCTCGACCACGAGATCCATCAGGCGGACGGCTTCACGAACTATACGGTGTTCTCACTTTGGGACACCTACCGCGCCGAGCATCCGTTCCTGGCGTTGTTCAAACCGGAGCGCGACAGGGACATGGTGGAGTCGATGCTGGCTCACTACGACCAGAATGTGCTTCACTTCCTGCCTGTCTGGAGCCATTGCGCCAACGAGAACTGGTGCATGAGCGGCTACCACGCTGTGCCTGTGCTGGCCGACGCTATCACCAAAGGCCTGGACATTGACCGAGACAGAGCTCTCGAAGCGATGGTGACCACTTCGAAGGCAAATTGGTACGCAGGGCTTGGTGACTATATGAAACTCGGCTACGTGCCTTACGACAAGATCTCCACCGCGGCCAGCAACACGCTGGAATATTCTTTCGATGACTGGACCATCTGGCACACCGCCAAACTCGCTGGCAACGAGAAGGTCGCTGATGAATATCTCGCACGCGCGCAATTTTACAGAAACGTGTTCGACACTGAGCTCGGATTCGCGCGCCCGAAATATTCAGACGGCACTTTCAAGAAGGATTTCGACATCATGCAGACTATGGGAGAAGGCTTCATCGAGGGCAACTCGCTGAACTTCTCGTTCCACGCTCCGCAGGACGTGTACGGCGTGATGGAGCTGATGGGTGGTGAGAAGAAGTTCATTTCCGCCCTGGACGAGCTCTTCTACCATGATCTTCCTGAATATGCCTACGCCACTAACGAGGACATCACGAAGGACTGCCTGATCGGTGGCTATGTGCACGGCAACGAGCCGAGCCATCATATTCCTTATCTCTATGCTTGGACAAACCAGCCTTGGAAGACACAGTACTGGATGAGGGAGATCATCAATCGGATGTACCGCCCTGATATTCACGGATTGGGAGGAAATGACGACTGCGGCCAGATGTCCGCATGGTACATATTCAGTGTGCTTGGATTCTACCCTGTCTGCCCTGGAAGCGACCAGTACGTGTTCGGTGCTCCGTACCTTCCTTACGCTAAAATCGCGCTTCCGAACGGAAAAACACTTGAGGTGAAGGCCACCGGTGTGAGTGATGTTAACCGTTATGTGAAGAAGGTCCTTCGCAACGGAGTCGACTGCAAGAAGCTTTACATTACCCACGATGATCTCCTTCAGGGTGGTACAATCGAGTTCGTGATGACCTCCAAACCGAACAAGGCGCGCGGCCAGAAACCAGAAGACAAGCCGTACTCCCTCTCGAAGAAAAGTCGTAAATAAACAACTGACTACCAAAACGTTAAGCTGTTGCCTTTAGTCAATGCAAACCAAAGGCAACAGCTTAACGTTTTAATAATGTGCACGTTGCAACGAACGGTGAGATACGAAAAAAGACCGATGAATTTCACCGGTCTATTTCGTGCGGTAGGTGAGAGTCGAACTCACACGGGCTTGCGCCCACTACCCCCTCAAAGTAGCGTGTATACCATTTCACCACTACCGCAAGTATGTCTCCCTTTGTTTTGGGATTGCAAAGATAAAGAATATTCCTGAAATACCAAAAAATTTCGAGAATAAATTAATATTTCGTAACTTTGCCCGTCTCCACGAGTTGGAGGCTAAAGGTTAAACATCATTAATTATTTAAAAACAGATTCACAATGGCTGTTAAAATCAGACTTCAGCGCCACGGTAAGAAGAATTTCGCATTCTTCCACATTGTTGTGGCTGATTCCCGCGCACCACGCGACGGACGTTTCATCGAGCAACTCGGCTCTTACAACCCTAACACCAACCCTGCTACCATCATCCTCGATGGCGAGAAGGCTCTCAAATGGCTCAATGTCGGTGCCCAGCCTACACTTGTAGCCCGCAGAATCCTTTCTTACGAAGGAGTTCTCCTGAGAAAGCACCTTGAAGGCGGAGTTGCTAAGGGAGCTCTCACCCAGGAGCAGGCAGACCAGAAATGGAACGCTTGGAAAGCTGAGAGAGATGCTAAGATCGCTGCCAAGAAGGCTGGTCTTGTAAAAGATGCTGCTGACAAGGCTAAGGTCGCTCTTGAGGCCGAGAAGAAGGTAAACGCAGAAAGGGCTGAAGCTCTCGCCAAGAAGGCAGAAGAGCTCGCTGAGGCTCAGCGCAAAGCTGCTGAAGAGGCAGCTGCTGCAAAGGCTGCTGAGGAAGCTGCCGCAGCAGAGGCTTCACCAGAGGCTCCAGCAGAGGCCTAATCTAAGAAGCGCTTCTAATGTCTAGGGCAAAATCAGAACTTCTGCGGATTGCCCGGGTACTGAAGTCCAACGGTACCGAAGGCGAAATCCTTATGGGTTTCCGCGAAACCAATCCAGAGGACTTGAATCTCAAGGAACCGGTGTTCATCAATTTCGATGGACTTCCGGTTCCATTTTTTATTGAATCTTTCTCAAAAAAAGGCACAAACCGTGCTCTTGTACGTCTGACGGGAGTAAAAAATCTTGAAGACGCAGAGGAAATAGTAGGCAAAGACATCCAAGCAAAAGCTGAAGCAATTCTTCAAGAAGAAGATGAAGATGACTTGACAGTTGATGACCTCATCGGCTGGACTCTATTAGACTCAGACAATGAAACCGTTGGTGAGATCACTGACTATGAGGACATCCCAGGGAACACATGTCTCTATGTAGAAACGAAAAACGGGCAAGTGATGATCCCATTGCATGAAGATCTCATCCTGTCCGTTGATGAAGAATCAAAGGCTATCACGGTTGACATTCCTGAAGGCCTGATTTAAAATATTCCTAAGCTATCCCTCCCACTTTACTTTCGTAGTCAGTCTTCACGTCCTCGTAGAAGGAAGCTTCTGCCGTTTGAGCATAAGGTAAGAACCAAATCAAGCCTATTCCCAATGTCAGGAAGCATAGGAAGAGCCATCCTATGAAACTAAGATACAAGTAAAACAAATCGAACTTTCGTCCGTACATCATCTTTCTACTCAGATTAATCGCCTGATTGGCCGAAAGTTCTGGATAGTCAACCAGAATGTAGCTCGTCATCGCGTAGGAAAGGCCTTTGATGATTCCTGGCACTATTAGGAGGAGCGCCCAGAGACTTGCAAAAATTTTAGTCAAAAGGACACCCCAGAGATTATGCCAATAACTCTTGAAAGTGATATTGAACATATTCCTCACTACCCTGTCGTCACCTTCAGTAAGCAGCCTCTTCAGACTGTTTACAAGGCCTATCGTAAGAGGGAGCAACAAGAAAATCAAGCCCAAAGTGTACCACAATGACCACTTTGACACACTGGCGGAAAGAGCCAGATTAGTCGGATCATCCAGAAGTTGCATGTACTTGAACTCATAAGGGGCCATAAACACCATAGCGATTCCGATGTAGGCCAACACAGCTAGAATTGCCTGTGGCCACTTACCTTTCAATGCGGTAAGTGCCTCATTCTTATAGACCTGATTTTCCTTCATGATTTCAAAAATATCTAAACATAGGAGAGGGGACGTTTCTCCTCTCTATAAATCATTTACTAATACTCTACCGCAATATTGGCAATCAAAAAGTCAAGACAGAAGTACGGAGGAAGGCTTGTGGTGTTTATCGAGAATTTAATCGCATCAACATCCATGGTATTAGCTGTCTTCATCTCCCATGCAGTCCAATCCTTGACAACCTTATGCTCTGAACCAGTGTAATCTACGAGTGGGAACTCTTCTGTGCAGACAGGAATGCCATTCTTGAAAAAAGTAGCAGTCACACTAAGAAACTCACCATCATTGATCTTTCCTTCCTCAGCGAGCTTTTCAATGTACTTGGTGTTGTTGATGTAGAATCCGAGAACGTTGCACCTGGATTTGGTAAAATTCTCAGCGTACTTAAAGATTACGTCATACTCAGATGACGGAGAAGGAGTATAGACCGCATAAGCCTTGCTGATGAATGTGTTCTTTTGATCGGTGAAACCGGCATTCTTCCCAGCGGAAGTAAACAACAAAAGCTCGTCAGTGTCATCCATGCTACCTTTCTTCAGAGAGACCTTCCAACCGCCAATAAAGTTGGTGTTCAAATCATCACATTCCGTACACAAAGCAGAGTAGTCATCCAGCCCGACATATTTATTGAAATAAAGGCTGTCGATTACAGGGAACGTACTTGGGTTCTCTGCGACATAGTTGAAATTACCCGACAGGGTATAACTAAGGGATGAAGGTTTGTCTTCACAAGAAACGGCAGCAATGATGAAAGCTGCGAAAAACAAAGATTTGATTGAGTTTTTCATAAATATTTACAAATTTTGCCAAATTTACAACATATTTTCAATAGATACAACAAAGCTATTTTACAGGCTTGACCGCTTCATCCATCTTTAAATGCGGATTGCGATGGGAGTACACACAAAGAGAAGTCGCAAGGAAAAGAGCGACAACGCAGACAGCCACAAACATTATCTCTACCCAAAAAGCCCCTGCCTCACTGACACCATTGTCAAGATTTGTGTCCGCCAAGATTCTGCCAGCCAGCATCTTAAATGACATTAGGCCAAGATTCTGCACCCAATAAATCAATGAATATGCTGTACCCAGAACCTTATCCGGAACAATCTTAGGCACCGATGGCCACATGGCAGCAGGGACCAGAGAGTAACCGAATCCTAGAAAAACCATGCTGAGATACCCATAAAAAGGAATCCCCGATGGAGCAAAAGCAAGCATCAGATGAGCTATAAGAGCAAGGACCGCTCCGGTCAGCATCCAACGCGTGCCACGCCCTATCTTATCCACCAATATTCCAAAAATAGGAGCGAACACAACGGTAGCGAACGGCAACATGGAAACCATCCAACTCGCAGCCTCGACAGGAACATCAAATCGAGGAATCAGAATAGCTGAAGCGAATTTCTTAAACGAAACGACACTGCTGTAGAAGAACACGCAAAGCAGGGCAATAACTATGAATTGCCTATTCTTCAAAAGCTTGACAACGTCAGAGAATCTAAACTTATCTTCATCCGCTGTCTCTACCTTATCCTTTAATCCCGCCTGACGGTCAAATCTGGCATCCATTGCCACGAATATTCCCCAAAGGAGCATTCCGACCAGCATCAACACAAGTCCCAGAAATGCAGGAGAGGCAGTCTCTGCCAATGAATATGTCTCCCCCACTGCCTTTTCAGCGACAAGCTTTGGAGAAATGACAAGAGCGAATGCTGTTCCGAGCCTAGCTATCGCCAACTGCAATCCCATGGCAAACGCCATATTCCCGCCCTTAAACCACTTGGCGATGGATCTAGTGACAGCAACGCCTGCGATTTCGCTTCCGAGACCGAAGAGCATGCACCCCACATAAGCGATTGTGAGTGAAGACTTAGGAGGAAGGCCAGAGGTCAGAGCGCATGTCACCAAAGCAGCCCCACCAGCCATCATGGTGACAAAGATTGAGCCCGTCACCCTGACGCCCCATTTGTCCAAAAGCATTCCGCAGACCACCAAGCCGCCAAACACGCAAAGGACAGAGTATCCACTAGTGTAAAGACCGTAGTCAGCGGAGTTCCACCCAAGCTGAAGCATTGATGGGTTCTCAAACAAATGGGACAATGTTGAGAACATGTCATCGAAGTAGTACGATGCGAACATCGGTACCACTAGACAAGCCAATGCCATCCAGCATGAATATTTCCTTAAAAAATTAGCCACAATCGTTTAGTTTAGTGATCGTTAAGTTCGTTCGCTAAGGGGAGAAACATCCAAAAACTATTTTTGAATATTCGGAAGTTCTAGACCAAGGTGACGCTTGCCGTCAAGAACCTTGAGGTAAAGAGCAATTAGAAGGGCTGCGACACCAAATCCAGCAAAAATGACAAGCGGAATTGTGTAGTTGTAAGGGATGAACTCGGCTCCGGCTGCCTTGGCAGCAATGACAGCAGGATTGTCTGCATTGACGCTGGTTAGCACGCTACCAATAAGTTTCGGAACGAAGCAGAGACCTATGTTCTGGACCCAGAAAATCAGGCAATATGCAGAACCAAGAATCTTCTCATCAATAATCTTAGGAACGGAAGGCCACAGAGCCGCAGGAACAAGTGAAAAGCTGATACCTAGCACCACAATTGTTGCGAGCGCAATGAACTTGCTGTGTGTCGCTGGCAGCACAAAGGCAAAGACAAGATGGCAGACAATCAGAAGCAAGGCTCCCCAAATCAGCATGGTTGCTCCTTTACCCTTCGTGTCGAGGAATCTTCCAAGGAACGGGGTGATCAAGGCGGCTCCAATAGGGAACCACCTGAATATGTCAGACGCAGTTCGGGCTGAAATGCCGTCCAAGTTGCATTGGAGCATATTCGCTCCATACCTTTGGAATGGGAATATTGCTGAATAATAAAGAACGCACAGAAGGGCGACAACCCAGAAACTCCGCGAAGAGAAGATCTTTCCGAGGTCACTGAGCTTAAACTCTTCATCTGACGAAGGTTCTTCGGATTTGACTCCAGCTTCAACCAATTGGCCATCGAACTTCTTGTCCATGACACAGAACACTATGAAGTTGATCAGACCGATTAGAAGCAGAACCGTGCAAAATCCGACAGGCCCTTGAACGCCACCAAGTTTAGAAGCGAGGATTGGGCTAATTGAGAACACCGAGAACACCCCCACGCGGGCAATAGCCATCTCAATACCCATGGCCATAGCCATCTCCTTGCCCTTGAACCATTTGGCAATAGCCTTAGAAACAGTCGTTCCGGCCATCTCGCAACCACATCCGAAGATCATGAATCCTAAGGCTGCCATCTTAGCGCTACCAGGCATGGCCACCCACCATGTCTCCAGCCACTGGCAGAAAGAAGTAGTCTGGAACCAATCAGTGATACCTATATATTTAATGGAAGCACCGATGAACATCATTGAAGCAGACAAGACTCCGGTGAAACGAACACCCATCTTGTCCAAGATGATACCAGCTAGGATCAAGAACCCACAGACATTTAGAATGTACTCGGCACTTGCATAAGTTCCAAACACATCCGGACTCCAACCTCTCTGCTGCTCGATAAGAGCTTGTAGCGGTGACATGACATCCACGAACATGTAGCCGAAAAACATCATCAGCGCGATAAGAATGAGTGCGGTCCACCTAGCGGCCGGTGAGTCATTCATCAATTTTTGAATTTTCTCAGACATTTGACTATCTATTAAATATTATTTCAAGCGTATGTAAAAATATTCAATCAAATTGCGAAGATAAGAAAAATGTCGGAATAAAGTCGTACCTTCGCCATTATGATTCTAGACAAGATCAATTCTCCTGATGATGTCAGGGGACTTACAATAGAAGAGTTGAAAACTCTTTGCGATGAAACACGGCACTACATCGTTCAGTGCTGCTCCGAGAACCCAGGGCACTTAGCCTCAAGTCTCGGAGCTGTCGAACTTATTGTAGGTCTGCACTATGTGTTCGACACGCCAAAGGACAAATTGGTGTTTGATGTAGGCCACCAATCCTATGCCCACAAGATTCTCACGGGCCGAAAAGAAGCGTTTAGAAAGAATAGAATGGAGGATGGGATCAGTGGATTCCCAAACAGAGACGAAAGTCCCTACGATGCTTTCGGAGCCGGACACGCATCTACTTCAATCTCAGCCGCTCTCGGTATGGCAGAAGCCGCGAGGATTTCCGGCTCTGGAGAAAAGGTAGTGGCCGTCATTGGTGACGGGGCGATGACCGGAGGCCTAGCACTTGAAGGACTGAATAACGCGGGAGACAGCGGCTCGGACCTGCTTGTCGTGCTGAACGACAATGACATGGCCATTGACAACAACAGAGGAGCCTTGCATTCCTACCTCTTGAAGATGACCACAGATCCAGCCTATAATCGGATCAAGACTCACATTTGGGAGAAATTAGGAGCAGGTAAATTCAGAAACAAGATCCAACGTCTAGTACGTAAAACGAAGTCCGGACTAGTCACCCCTTCAGGAGGAGATCTGTTCGAAGCATTCGGATTCAGGTACTTCGGACCTATTGACGGGAACAGCATTGAAGAAGTAGTGCGGACTCTACAACGGCTCAAAAACATAAAGGGGCCCAAGATTCTCCATGCTTGTACCGTAAAAGGGAAAGGATACGCACCTGCGGAATCAGATCCTACAACTTGGCACGCACCAGGCAAATTCAATCCTAAGACAGGCGAAAGACCGGCAAAGGACTATCCTGCCTCACGCTACCAAGATGTGTTCGGACAGGTTCTGTGCGAACTTGCAGAAAAAGACAAAAATGTTGTCGGCATCACTCCTGCCATGGCCACCGGAAGCGGAATGAACGATTTCGCGAAAAGATTCCCTGAACGGTTTTTCGATGTTGGAATCGCAGAAGAGCATGCTGCCACATTCGCAGCTGGCCTTGCAGCTAGTGGGATGAAGCCCTATTGTGTCATCTACTCCTCCTTTGCTCAAAGAGCCTACGATGAAATCATCCACGACATCGCACTCCAACACCTGAACGTTGTTCTTTGCCTAGACAGGGCAGGCCTTGTTGGTGAGGATGGTGCGACACATCAAGGAGCATTCGATCTATCGTCCATGCGTTGCATCCCTAACACCATCATCGCTGCACCTAAAGACGAAATCGAGCTTAAAAGGCTAATGTACACAGGACTTGAAATCGAGAATGGCCCCCTTATAATTAGGTACCCTAGAGGGATTGGAGAAGGATGCAACTGGAAAGAGGCCAGACCTACACCTCTTAAAATAGGAGAAGGAGAGAAGCTCACTGACGGAGAAGAAGTCGCTGTACTTGCACTAGGGCCTGTAGCAAATAGGGCAAAAGAAGCCGCAGACAGGCTGAGCAAGGAAATCGGGAGGCAGCCAACAATATTCAATGTCAGATTTCTCAAGCCTTTTGACCACCGCATCCTTGAAGAACTGCCGCAATACCGTCATATAATAACATTGGAAGAAGGAAGCCTGATGGGAGGCCTATTCAGCGAAATTAGTGAATATGTTGCCTCTAATCACCTGAACATCACGGTCAAAGGATTCGGAATACCTGACAGATTCATTTCGCAAGCTTCCGCTACCAGACAAAGGGAGATTTGTGGGCTTGACACCCAGAGCATATATTCAGAGATAATCAATTATTTCAAAAAATCTTGAAAAAGTTTTGGAGAATACAAATAAATACCTATCTTTGCAATCCCTTTGTGAAAGGGGCACTCATTGAAATATCGCCGATATAGCTCAGTTGGCCAGAGCACGTGATTTGTAATCTCGGGGTCGTGGGTTCGAATCCCTCTATCGGCTCAAAACGGCCTAAGGCTGTATTAGAAATATTGGGAGGATCGCATAGCGGCAATTGCGGCGGACTGTAAATCCGCTCCTTCGGGTTCGGTGGTTCGAGTCCACCTCCTCCCACAACATTCGCGGAAGTAGCTCAGTTGGTAGAGCATCAGCCTTCCAAGCTGAGGGTCGCGAGTTCGAACCTCGTCTTCCGCTCTATAAAGCCGGTGTAGCTCAGGGGTAGAGCGCATCCTTGGTAAGGATGAGGTCATGAGTTCAAATCCCATCACCGGCTCAAACTGCATTATTTAGTTTACTCATTTAAATCATAATATTATGGCAAAAGAAACTTTCCAAAGAACGAAGCCGCACGTTAACATCGGTACAATTGGCCATGTTGACCACGGTAAGACGACTTTGACTGCCGCTATCACCAAGGTTCTCGCTGAGAGAGTCTCTGGTAATGCTGACAAGGTTAAGTCTTTCGATCAGATTGACAATGCTCCAGAAGAGAAGGAGCGTGGTATCA
>DBKH01000069.1 GCA_002297815.1 Bacteroidales bacterium UBA755
CACTTCGGACAGACAAATCGCCCCGCTGCTCTTCATACCCCTCATTGAAAATGCCTTCAAGCATGGCATCAGCGACTCAGCGGAATCATTCATCAGAATCAGGCTGTACGAGGATAATGAATATGTCACCTGCCTTGTCGAGAACAGCTGCTACCCTAAGGACAACACAGACCGCAGCGGCTCAGGAATAGGAATCACAAACCTCAAGCGAAGGCTTGACCTGCTCTATCCGGGAGCATATTCCTTTGAAAATGGCAGGGTTCAGAGCGTCTATCGTTCACTGCTTAGAATAAAGGCTTGAGTATGAACACGATTAGCTGCATAGTAGTTGACGATGAACCATTGGCTGTCAGGCTAATGGAATCGTACGTGGCGAAGACTCCGTTCCTCACGCTCAAGGGAAGTTTCACGAGTGGGACGGCAGCATATTCATTCCTCCAAGATAATCCGGTCGATCTGCTCTTCTGCGACATCCAAATGCCGAACCTCAGCGGGATGGATCTCTCGAAGATGCTGCCGGAGAAGACCAGAATCATATTCACAACCGCTTTCAGTGAATATGCCGTTGAGGGCTTTCGAGTGCGGGCGCTTGACTATCTACTGAAGCCTATTTCCTACGATGATTTTATTTCCGCTGCCCTCAAGGCCAAAGAATATTTTGAACTCGTTGACGCTCTGCGACCATCCGGCTCGGTCACTGAGCCTGCCGAAGTGACTAAGCATGTGGTTTCAACCTCGGTCACTGAACCTGCCGAAGTGACCGCACAGAGAAAAATCAAAAGCATCTTCGTAAAGACCGAGTATCGCCTCCAGCAGATAGACCTCGATAGAATCACGTACATCGAAGGCCTAAAGGACTACGTGAAGATCCACCTGAGCGGATCGTCCGCCCCAATCCTGTCCCTGATGCGCATGAAGACCCTTGAAGACACACTCCCCAAAGATGATTTCATCCGCGTCCACAAATCCTTTATCGTCCGCCTAGCTGCAATCGAAGCCATAGAGCGCAACCACATACTCATCGGTCCAGATCGCATCCCGATTGGCGACACCTACCAACCCACCCTATATCAAGCCCTCTCTGGCAAGGCACTGATGCCAGGATAGCTAAAGGACAACAAGCTGTGCGCATAATCACTGGTTCTACTCACGGAAGGCACTCAAACGTAGTTTCGTGAGTGAAATCGTGTCATTCACGCACGAAGGAGCCAGGAAAGCTATTTCGTGAGCCAAAATATCCTATTCGCGCACGAGGGAGAAGGACTTGCAAAGGACATCTTCGATGACCTGAGGGAAGTGCTCGATTTCAAGGACATGTTCCTTGGCAGCGATGTCATCAGGGGTGTCATCGGGGCTTATAGGAGTACGGAACTGAGCTATGATCTCGCCACCGTCAACCTTGCAGCTGACCCAATGGACCGTCATGCCGGTCTCTGTCTCACCAGCCGCCTTGACCGCTTCATGGACATGATGGCCGTACATCCCCATCCCACCGAACTTCGGAAGAAGGGCCGGATGGAGATTGATCATCCTGCGGTCATATTCATGGATCAAGAAATCCGGAATGACCAACAGAAAGCCTGCCAGCACGATGAAGTCTATTGAATATTCCCGCATCAGCGGCATGACGACGTCCTCCCGGTTCAACTCCGCCTTTGGAAGCACCCGAGTCGGCACGCCAAGTCTTTCAGCCTTCTCCAAGGCAGGAATCCCGGCCTTGTTAGCGACAACCAAAGCCACGCCCACCTTGTCAGAGCCTTTGAAATGCTTGATAATATTCTCGCAGTTGGAGCCGCCTCCCGAAGCGAAAACCGCTAACCTTATCATATTCATTAACAATTATTTGCCGTCAGAAGAGGGTACCTGACGGATGTTGATGTCGCGCTGAGGGAACGGTATCTCTATTCCGGACTCGTTCAGCGCGTTGTAAATCCGCTCATTGGCAACGGCAATATAGCCCACACGCTGGTCAACTAGGACATACTGCTTGACCACCAGATCAACGCTGCTGTCACCGAACCCATTAAGCACAACTTGGATCCCATAGCTTTCCTCTACCACCGGACGTCCGAACTTGTCAGCGCGGCGGAGCGGTGCGAGAGCCTTTAGAATCACCTGCCTTGTCTGTTCCACATCAGTCCCGTAGGCCACCCCGACATGCAGACCTAGGAACTCGTAGGAATTGTTGCGGGTCAGATTCTTGAAGTTCTTGGCAAACAAGGAGCTGTTAGGGAAAGCCATGATGCTGCCGTCCGTAGCTTCGATCTGGGTACTCTGGTAAGTGATGTTGTCCACCTTTCCACGGATGCCGTCACACTCTATGTAGTCGCCAACACGGAGACGACCCGACATAAGCTGCACTCCATAGAAGAAGTTGTTCAGGATGTCCTTCATCGCGAAACCAAGACCGGCCGCAAGACCAGCAGTGATCACCGACAGAGACTTCGTAGGAATATTCAAAAATGAGATTGTCACTATGAAATAAGTGCCCCAAGCCAGAATTCCGATCACATTGTTTGCGAGCGTCAGGTTCAACTCGTTCTCCCGAATCATGGAAGCGCCAGTCTGTCTGAGAGTTTTGCGCAGTTTGTAAATCCTGTAAAGAGCCCTCGCCACATAGCAGATGTACTTAAACACATAGAACAGGCCGGCAGCCAGAACCATCTTGGAAACAGACAGATGCAGGTACTCGTAGTTAAAGAACGGGTAGAAGAACATGTCCATGCAGATTTCCGTCAGGTCGAACACTTCCGAGGCCATATAAAGGCAGAACGGAATAGACAGCAGATAAAGCACCGGAATGCAGACCATCTCCACAAGATCGTAAAGCCAAGTAACCAGGATGAACGAGCCTTTATCCTTTCCGACATCGTTCTGATGCTTTAGCCTGTAGGCCCGCACAAGGACGTCAACCCTCTTGTGACGGTACTTTCTAAGCAGGTCATCACAAGCGACAATAAGCTGAAGCACCGTCAATTGGAAGATCCACCAGATATAGACCTGCAAGCCCAACAGACTGTAGCCAACGATAGAAATGACAAAGGTGATGACCGTCACCACAAACGATGCGATGGCGTAGGAATTGTCACTCTTCGGCACCTTAGGACCGTTGCGATGGATGGAAGCCCACTGCCAAAAGCCGAACACAACCAGCAGCGGAGGGAAAATCAAAGCGATCAGGCTGTTAGGTATGAATATGATTCTGAACGTTATGACCAGCAATCCCATCAGCATGATCGGAGTGTAAATCCGCATTCCATAGTTGATCTGCTTGCTATCGTGACGGATCAGAAGCGAGGTCAGCACAGCAATCAGCAACAGCGCGAACTCAATCAGCAGCCCGGCAGCCATGGTGAAGAAATGCGATGTCGAGGAGGCGTTCCTGGCAATCGCGATGACGACTACAAACAGAATCGCTGCGCCAAGCATGAATATGGCAGCTTCCCTCTTGCGGAACCATTCCGTCCTGAAGAACTTGACCCGTCTCATCAACATCTTGACAATCAGCATGCTCAACAGCGTGGCGATTGCAAGGTAAATCAGAACCATGAACGAGAAGCCGATGACCATCGGACCACGCCACTCACTCTTCACATCAGTGAAATATGCCCTGCCGTACTTGTCGCTGAAATCCTTGACCGCCCTCGATGCATAAGACTTGACGTGAGTAAGAATTGTCCAGAAATTGTCCTGTCCTTCAATGAATATCTTCTTCTGGACCATCTTGTAACGCTCCTGTGCATAGTCGTAGGCCTCTTTAAGGCGCTTGTCGGTCGTGTCATAATATTCATTGTCCTCTATCATGTGGTCACGGATGTCCGTGAACATCTTCAACAGCCTTGTGGAATAGAAGAGGCAGCTGTCCCGAGCCACCTGCGACAGGCTGTCCAGATGGAATGAACCGTGCTCGTGCTCATCCTCAAGACCGACAAAATGATTGTGTCCGGCATGAGCCGGGTCCCCGGCATGAGCGTCCGTGTAGGAATCATTCGGAAGAATATGCGTTTGAAGCGTGGACGCCAGAGAGTCCAACAAAGACGACCCGCCAAGGCTGTCGGGCAACTCGATCAATTCAGGAGGAAGCACTTTCAGGGCCATCACCAGCCTGTCGTACCTGTCGATCTCCACATCAAGGTAAGAGATGATGTTGTCGTACGGCATCCTGCTCTGCGTGAAGTTGTGGTACTGGTCGGTGACCTGCTGGAGGGCGTAGGTAAGGTCGAACGTGAAGTCCTGCTTCTGCGAGTAAAGCATCAGCGACAGCTCGTTGCAGCTCTGAATCAGATGCACCAGTTCCTCGTGCTGCCTGTCATCCTGTGACTCGTACGACACCTGGCTCTTCTCCATCTCGATGTACGCCTTCCGCAGCTCATATCGCAGCACCTGAAGCGTCTGCGCCAGATCCTTCTCGTTAAACACGCCCCACGACGGTGCTGACACAATCAGCAGTCCAGCAAGCGTCAGGATGATCCTCTTGAATAATCTCATGTCTTTTGGATAAAATTCATTTTGTGGTCACTATTGGTCACTTCGACAGGCTCAGTGACCGAAGAGGTTTCGGTTGCTGAGCTTGTCGAAGCACCGAAGCGACACTAGATGTTCGGTGTGTCCCAGACCTTGGTCTCGGAGCAGGTGATCATGAGGGATTGCCCACCACAGCTCATTCTGAAATCACCGGCCTCAAGACGCCACTTGCCGTCGGAGCCTACAAAGGCAAGTTCCTTGGCAGGAATCGTGAACGCAACAACCTTGCTCTCACCAGGAGCAAGATCAACCTTGGTGAACTCACGCAGACGCTTCACGTCAGGGATCAAACTTGCAACTATGTCACTTGAATATAGCAGGACAGCCTCCTTGCCGTTGTGCGAGCCGGTGTTCCTGACAGTCAGCTCAAACTTAAGGTCATCGCCAGGGGCAAAGGCAGCACCGCTCACGCACTTGAAGTCTGAATATTCAAAAGTGGTGTAGCTGAGTCCGAAGCCGAAAGGCCACTGGACATCCATGATTGCATCGTAGTTATAGACTCCGGCCATCGTCTCACGGCTCTCGCTGACCTTATAGTCATAAGTGTGAAGCGAGTTGACGTACTTAGGATAGGTAAACGGCAGCTTGCCACTGAAATTCTCCTCGCCGGACATGAGGGCGGCAAGGGCATCTCCACCGTAATTGCCCGGAAGCATCACATCAATGACAGCCTTGGCAAGCGGCTCAATCTCACGCAATACCCTCGGACGTCCCTCGTTGATCACAAGGATGATCGGTTTCCCGGTCTTGGCCAAAGCCTTGACAAGTTCCTTCTGATTGCCGGAAAGATTCAGGTCATCAATGTTGCCTGGAGTCTCACAGTAGCTGTTCTCTCCGACACATGCAACGATCACATCCACCCTTGAGGCAGCGGCCACAGCCTTTGCGATCTGAGGTGCGTTCTCTTTCTGCCATGCTCCGGTTGACCAACGGTCAGTCTCATCGTAGGTCACTCCCGGCTCATAGACAACATTCCTCTCACCGAATTTCTGGGCCAAAGCCTCATAAATCGTGTTGTAATCACCAGCGTAACGATCCGCATCACCCTGCCAGGTGTAGGACCAACCACCGTTCAAAGTCCTCATTGAATTGGCGTTAGGTCCAGTCACGAGGATTCTTTTCCCATATTCAAGAGGAAGGATATTCCCCTCGTTTTTGAGAAGGACCTCAGATTCTACCGCGGCAGCGTAGGAAGCGTCCTGAAACTCCTTGCTCGCGAATCTGTCAAAGCCGCTGACATCCCAAGTCGGATTGTCGAACAGCCCCAGACGGAACTTCAGGCGAAGCACCCTGCGGACAGCGTCATCGATTCTGGACATCGGAATCATTCCAGCCTCCACAACTTCCTTAAGCTCAGTGCAGCAGGACGGATCGTATGGCTCCATGATCATGTCTATTCCAGCGTTGATTCCCATGGCCAAGGCTTCCTTTCTGTCCTTGGCCACGTGATCCCTCTCAAAGAGATTGTTGATGTCAGCCCAGTCAGTGACAATCAGGCCATCCCAATCCAGGTCGTTCTTGACCCAACCGGTCAGAAGTTCCTTGTTGGCATGTGTAGGGATTCCGTTGATCGAAGCGGAGTTGACCATCAGAGTCAAGGCTCCTGCCTCAAGGCAATCCTTGAACGGACGGAAGTACTTCTCTCTCAATTCATTTTCAGGAACAAGAGCCGGAGTCCTGTCCTTTCCAGAAACTGGAACACCGTAAGCCATGAAATGCTTTACGCTTACTGCGACATGCTTTTCGTCAATATGGCTCGGATCGTCACCCTGAAGAGCCTTTGTCTCAGCCACGGCCATCTCGGCATTAAGATACGGATCCTCTCCGAAACTCTCCCAATGCCTTGGCCAGACCGGATTCCTGCCAAGATCCATGACAGGTGAGAACACCCAAGGAACCATCGCGGCCCTTGTCTCGTAAGCCATCGCATCGCCCATGGCACGAGCATATTCACGATTGAAAGTCGCCGCAAGATTTATTTCCTGAGGAAAAAATGTCGCGTCCGTAAGATAGCTCGCGCCATGGATCATGTCAAGGCCATAGATGCAAGGAATCCCTATCTCTTCCATCGACTTTTTCTGAATTTCACTGACAAGCTTGGCTGTAAGTTCTCTGGACTGAGCGACATCCGCGAAAGTGTTCAGAATGGAGCCGACTTTCATCTCCCCTATTACTTTCTGGAGTTTGTCAGGATCGATTTCCGGCTTGCCCTGAACTGTGACAGTCGAAGATGTAAGCTGGATCATCTGACCCACTTTCTCCGTCAGATCCATGCCTTTCAAGACTTTCTCGACTTTAGCCTCAATCTCGGAATCCCGGCTGATGGCTGGAGTCACAGACTGGCTTTTTCTTTCAACGCATCCTTGGGACACGCACAGCAGCGAGGTCAAGGATAAAAGGATTAGATTCTTTTTCATGAATATTATTTGAAAAAATTATTATATTGCAAGTGAATCAATTACATATCGATAATGTCTAAATGTCGAATCCAATGCCGACATGTTTTCAGGCTTGATCGGTTCGGACGGTGGAGAATCCATCTTCAAAGGATTGATCGGAGTGCCGTTTTTCCACACCCGGAAATCCAGATGAGGCCCTGTGGACATTCCTGTGGAACCGACATAGCCGATGACATCTCCTTGACGTACCCGTACCCCGGCCTTGATTCCGGCTCCGTAGCGAGAAAGATGCATGTAACTGGTGGTATAAACCGAGTTATGCCTGACTTTCACCGTGTTTCCTCCTCCGTTTGTCCAACCGGCGCTAATGACGGTGCCATCACCGATAGTCATCACAGGAGTACCGGTAGGGGCCGCATAATCCACAGCGGTGTGTGCCCGCACCTTCCCGGTGACAGGATGCTTCCGATGATAGGAGAAGCCGGAGCTGATCCTCGTGAATTTCAAAGGAGCCTTGAGGAAAGCTTTACGGAGACTCTCCCCTTTCTCGTTCCAATAAAGGTTGCCGTTGTCCCCCTGATCAAACATAATCGCGGGAATCATCTTCCCGTCCCTGACAAACTCCGCATAATAGATTGTGTCAACGGCTATTATCTCGTCATCACATTTTCTCTGCTCGTACAGTACCCTGAAACGGTCCCCCGGTTGCAGACCGAAGAAATCAACCGACCATGCGTAGATCTCAGAAAGCGGCACAATCAACTGAGGAGAGATTCCGGCTGCAAGCATGTCATTCCAAAGAGATGATTTAATGGTCACATCAGCGTACTCACGTGTGCTCTCGACAGGCTTCGTCCAGCTCCAGACCTTGAATGGTTCGGAAGTTCTGAAGATTACCCTGTCTATCTTGTTGCGCTCGTAAACGACATATTTCAAAGCAGGCCCGTCAGTGCTTCCGGTTCCGGTCGTGTCGAATTGGTAGTAAGCCTGGACCTTGTTGCCCGCGCGCATCTTCCTCACATCGAAGACTGTGTCGCAGGCCTGCGCCACCTTCATGGCATCATTCATCGAAAGCCCCAACCGGTTCATCAGCACAGTGAATGACTCGCCATTTCTGACAACTTCCTCGGCAAGGTCAAGGGAATCCGGCCAAAAGCCCATGGGAGGTAGCGTATCTTTCACTTCCTCAACGATTTCCGTCTCATTGTCCTGCACCTTCTTCTTGCATCCGGATAAGGCCAGAACGAGGGCAAAGGCAAAAAAAACAAAAAGAATATAAAGATTTTTTCTTTGCATAAATGCAAATTTAAGAAAAACCCCTGCGAAACAAGAAGTTAATCGAAAAAAATTGGCCAATTTTGCATTCCATAAAAAATTGGCCGACTGATTGCAATAATTTGACTTTTTGGAATTTTGTAATGACGGCAAGATTGAATTAACTAAACTTTATATGAACATGAGATGTCTTAACCGATTGATCACAGCCACGATTTCTATGTTGCTGGCATTAACGATCGCAGGAAGCCTTCATGCCCAGCCCCAACGGACAAGAGTCACCGTGAGCGG
>DBKH01000024.1:0-18110 GCA_002297815.1 Bacteroidales bacterium UBA755
ATGTATTTGTTTGGTTTGCATTAGCTGCCTCGCTGTTCTGGATTTCCGGAGCGGTGATTTCTGTGTTTTCAAAGCGCAGGCTACCGGCAGCTCTTCTTACTGGAGCGGGCTCTATCATATTCATGACATTCATCGTCGGAGTCTGGATAACGCTTGGCCGTCCGCCTCTCCGCACGATGGGGGAGACCCGCCTCTGGTTCAGCCTTTTCCTTTCGCTTATCGGCCTTGTTGTCTATCTCCGCTGGCATTACCGCTGGGTGCTCCCGTTCGGTTGCCTGATGGCCGTGGTCTTCGCTTGCTTCAACATATTCAAGCCAGAGATTCACTCTGAGGAACTTATGCCCGCTCTCCGCAGCCCATGGTTTGTTCCGCACGTCATCGTCTACATGTTCGCCTACGCCGTGATGGGCATCGCTACTATCCTTGCCGTCCGCATTCTTTGGCTTTCCCGCCGGTCGGTATGGTTCGACAGGCTCACCAACCGGCCGGAACGGTCAGCCGAGGAGCCAACCAGCCCGGTCACTGAGCTTGTCGAAGTGACTGACCTCTGCCTCTGCGACACCCTTGTCCGCATCGGCTGGGGCTTCCTAACCATGGGCATAGTCATGGGCGCCCTTTGGGCCAAGCAAGCCTGGGGCGACTACTGGACATGGGACCCCAAGGAAACATGGGCCACCGCCACATGGCTCAGCTACCTGCTCTATCTTCATCTGCGTCAAGGGAAAGGCTCTGCTTTGGCTCCGGTCACTGTGGTTCGACAGGCTCACCAACTGGTCGAAGTGACCGGCTATAAGGAACCGGTCACTTCGACAAGCTCAGTGACCGATTCCTCTCGTAAATCCCTTCACCACGCCCTTATCCTCCTGATCTTCTCCTTCATCCTCCTCCAGATGTGCTGGTGGGGTGTCAACTACCTCCCCTCCGCCCAAGGCTTCAGCCTGCACACCTATTGACATGACGTGGCCTGCAAAAAAAATGGAGGCCGGCTAAATGTACATTTAGCCGGCCTCTGGTTGTTTGCTTTCGGTTCCCGCTATCAGCTAAAGAGTCCAGCCTGCTGTCCAGTCATCATCGGCTGGGACAGCACCGGCGCCATCCACGGTTCCCACAAAACGGGAAGTGAACGTCAGTTTCTGGTTGACCTTGTTTCCTGCAGCCGTGAACAATGCCTCCGTGTAGGATGGGGTTGTTTTCCCATCATCCTTTACTGTCCCTGAGAGGATGACATTGCTGAACTTCGATTCGCCCTTTACGAAGGAACTGATTGTAGGCTCAGTCTCAAGTGTAAGAGGGTCCGGTTTTCCAGTGACGAGAGTGTTTGAGAAGCTTGCGTGGGTTCCAGCGCGGAGACGGATTCCTCTTTTGGTCTCGGAACTGTTGTTGCCGATGAGCGTCACGTGGTTCAGTGCCGGATTGGAGACCGGAGTCGCTTCAATTGCCTTGCCGTTGTTGTCACATTCGAAAAGACAGTCGCATGACGGGTCAGTCTGGTAGGCGACGAGCCATTCTCCCTTTCCGTTCCAGCCCTCTGTCCAGTCGAAACTGTCATCGGTGCAGTCAACGACCACGCAATGATCCACATTCACACTTCCTCCGAAGAATTCGATTCCGTCATCGGAACCCTTATAGCACTGGATGTAGGAGATGGAAGTACCGTTTCCGACTCCGTAGAGGGACAGCCCGTTAGCCTCGTGCTCAGAGTCGAGGGCGTAGCCGGAGTATTCAATCCTGATGTATTTCAGCGTGCCGGAGTTATCGTTCTCCACACTTCCACCGTATGGCGCGTTGCCGATCTCTGATGTGTTGCCGGTTCCGGCATTGGAATGGGCGCGTCCGCAGATGTGGATTCCGCCCCACGCACCGTTCTCCTTTCTTTCCGCTGTAAGGACAATCGGGCTGTCCTTGGTTCCCACAGCGTTTATCTTAGCTCCTTGCTCGATAAGGATGTAGTTGATCTCCCCGTTGTCCTTGGCGACGAGTGTCACGCCTTTCTCGATGGTGAGAGTGGCCGGAGCCTTTACCTGAAGGCTTCCGGTAAGATAGTATGTCTTTCCGGCCCCAAGCTTGAGGTCTGATGTGACATATCCTTTCAGTTCATTGGTTTCAGACTCTTCGTTCTTGTTGTCCTGATCCTTCTGACAGGCAGTCAATGCCGCTGCGGCGATGATTGCGGCCGCGAATGCTTTAAGATTAATACACTTCATATAGCTTAATGATTAAGGTAATGATATTCAGTGATGTCTAAAAATTGTATGTGATTCCGAGGTCTGCTCCCGTTCCGAGTCTCCAGCCTTCTGCGTCCACTGTGCGACCCGCAGCGGGAATCTCTTGTGTGAACCTCACTGACGAGTTCAGGAGGTTTTTGAGTCCCAATCTTACAGTAAGATTTTGGTTGATCTTGCAGGTCCCGGAGAAGTCAAGGCTATGGAACGGCATCTGCTTCTCGTCTCCAAGGCCGAGGATTCCGACCGCGTGGATTCTCGGTCCCTGCACGCTGTAGATCAGGGCTAGGCCAAGCGTCTTGCCATCCCGGAGTTCTGGAGTGTAGCTGATGTCAGCGTTGAAAAGGTATGGTGAGGCACCCTGAAGCGTTCTCTCCTTGTTGGTGTAGGCACCGCTTTCAGGAAGTTTCACGTTTGTGAATATGTAGGACGCGTTGCCGCTGATGGTCAGGTCGTTGATGATTTCCTTGCGGAACTCGGCCTCGATTCCGGCTGCCAAACCGTTTTCCGCATTCTGGAAAGTCTGCTCCAAAGCTCCACCGGAGAGTCTCTGAGTGCGCTCTATGGGATGGTCAAGGTACTTGAAGTAACCTGTCACGGTGAACATGTCGTTGGATTTGTCCGCGAAGAATTCGTACTTCAAGTCAACATTCCAGTTGTAACCGTTTTCCAAAGTCTCATTGCCTCGCAGTTGTGTTCCACCGAAACTCTCCTGATAGAGGAAAGGTGCCATCTCTATGAACGATGGACGGGTGATTGTCCGTGAGAGGGCCAGCCTTACCGCTGATTGCCCGTTCACTGAGTATTTAAGATTCACAGCGGGGAACAGGTCGAAAGCCTTGAGATTACGCTTTCTGTCCTCCACATCGTCGTTATACCTGACTTCCTGGTCGGAGACCTCGGCCCTCAGTCCGGTGTTGAGGAACCATCTCTCTCCAAATTTGAGGTCAGCCTCGGTGAAGGCGGCCATGATTCTGTTGTAGGCGTCATAACTATCGCGTTTGTGACGTTTCCTGTCGATTCCGACAAGTCCGGACTCTATGTTGGCGTCGTTCAGGAACTGATCCATGTCTCCGATGTCACTGATGGCGCCGGTGAGTTTTTTCATGTTGTAATAGAATCGGGTTGTACTGAAATCCCTGCTCTTATCCTTGGCGCTGAGTCCGAATCGAACCTTCTTGTCCTCGCCAATGGCGTGTGAGACCCTTACATCCGCAACGACTTCATCCTCCGAGAGTTTACCGAAATATCTTTGCGTCTCCTGCTGGTTCAAGTTGAAGAAACTGAGTGTCCCGTCGCTCCCTCGGCTGAACATCACCTGCCTTCTGTCCGGTTCGTCGCTGGTTGTTCCGCTGTACGATACTCCCCAGTCCATATCCCATTTGCCGTCAGCGAGTGAGTGCCTTCCTGTTAGCTGCAGATTTCTCAGGGCATAGAAATGGCTGACGGAGTTGCTTCCTACAAGATCGTAGGTTTCAAGGTGGTCCAAAAGAGAGCGCCTCTGGTAACTTGACGTTGCATTTCTGGCGAAGAAGAATGTCAAGCCGATCGAACTTGGCTTCTTGAAGGAATATTCAAGGTCCACGAGTGCCGCCAAATCCAGTTTTGAGGTGTATGAGTCATAGACACTTTCCGTTGCCGCAAGTCCTTCGGAACTAGCCTCGTAGGTACGGTAATAGGCATCATTCAATGTCTCGTTTCCTGAGTGAATGCTGGCGCTGGCGAGCAGTCCGAGTTCTCCACTGCGGGTCTTCCAATTTTTCCCGAAGCCCACACCTCCGCCCAAGTCAGGAAGAGCCGTGCCATCGTTCACTTGGAAACCAGTGTCGAACAGGGATCTAGTTTTTGAATATTCCTTGAACTCCGAATAATCGGAAACTCCTGCCGCCTTGCTAAGCTTCGGGGTGACGAACAAGGACTTGCTATCCATCTGGCTGAAGTTATCGAACAACGTCCCGAACCAGCCTCCCGTGGAGAATGACAGTTTAAGGAAATCCTCACTTTTCCCTTTGCTTGTGCTGATGTCCACATGCGCTCCGGAGTAGTCTGCGAAAGATCCCACCTCGTAAACCTTGCTGACAGTGATGTTCTGGATTGTAGATGACGGGAATATGTCAAGAGGAATCAACTTGTTGTCCGGATTCGGTGACGCTATCGGCAACCCGTTCAAGGTTGTGGAACTGTATCGGTCGCCAAGTCCCCGGACAATCATCTGCCCGGCTTCCGCTATCGAGATTCCGGAGAATTTCGCCACACTTTCCTGGGCGTTGGAAAGGCCTTTGAGGCTCATTTCCTTTGCTCCCATGTTCTCTATCGCATGTGCGGACATCTGTCTTTCTTTCTGCAGAGCCGAGATGCTCTCAAGATTTTTTCGCGCCATGACTGTGGCGTTGTCAATCAAGGTGTTGTCAGCCGTTAGGCTTACCGTGACCGTACCGGCACCGTCCAATCCAGCTCCTGCCGCTTCTTCCAGAAGGGTGACCTTGCCACCTTTTACCTTAAGTGTTAGAGTAATGGGTGAATATCCGATGTAAGAGATTTCAATGGGGTAGTCTCCGTCTTTCAGGCTGATTTCCGCAGCTCCTTCCAAGTCCGTTGTCGCTCCTGTGGTGCTGCCTTTTAGGATTACCGCTGCTCCGATCAGAGTTTCCCCACTGCTTGCGTCTTTCACAACAAATTTGACCTTATGGTTCCTAGAGGATGTCTCCTTGCTTGCAGATGGAACCGCCATCGGTTCCGGTCTTGTCATCGAGGCTTTGGCGTCTGCCCCGCTTGCCACGGATAGCATTCCGGCCGCAATGATGATTGTAAGTCTTGTCTTTGTCATATCAGCGGCAAAAATAGTCCATGAATGTTAAGGCAGCATTACAATAAAGTTACGAAACGGTTAAGAAGATGTCTCCATTCTCCGGATATGCCGGTTGGCATCAGCTTCCTCTCCTCAGCCCAAGGCTTCAGCCTGCACACCTATTAATTATACTTCCACCTTTATTATGAACATTTTTTGATACATCAAATAATGTTCATATATTTGTGCAAAATTTGATGCATGATGGATGCTCCTTTTGTTTTCGGCAAGATAGCCGGTGGCGATAATTTTATTGATAGGACCGAGGATACAAAATTGCTTTCCGCTAATTTCCGAGCCTTGACGAACACAATCCTGATTTCTCCGCGACGTTGGGGAAAAAGTTCTCTTGTCCGCAAGGCTGCCGCAGATGCGATGGAAAAAGACAAGAATTTGAGGATTGTGTTGGTGGACATATTCAATGTCAGGTCAGAAGAGGAGTTTTATTCCAAACTGGCCACAGAGGTCATTCGGCAGACTGCATCAACGATGGATAATGTTCTTGTCACAATCAAGAAATATGCGTCTGCCATTGTGTCCGGGATAAGTTTTGGCGATGCTACAGCGTCATATTCAGTACAGTTTAAGATTAATGAGCCAATGAAAAGTTCGGATGAGATTCTGGACCTTCCTGAAAAGATCGCTTCCGACAAGGGAATCAAGATTGTTCTGTGCATTGATGAATTTCAGCAGATCGGGGCGTTTGATGATCCAAGGTCTTTTCAGGCGAATCTTCGTTCCAAGTGGCAGCTTCACAAGAATGTATCCTATTGTTTATATGGAAGCAGAAGACACATGATGATGGAGGTCTTCGGGAAGGTTTCGATGCCGTTTTACAAATTCGGAGATTTGCGTTTCCTGAAAAAAATAGACCGAACCTATTGGCTGGAATATATCCCAAGGCAGTTTAGTAAGACGGGTAAAACGATTGATTCTCAGTCTTGTGAGAGACTTGTGTGTTTGGCTGACAACAACCCTTACTATGTCCAGCAGCTCTCGCAGACTGCTTGGATGCTTACTGAACATCATTGTTCCTTGCCGCTTGTGGAAGAAGCGTTTGACAGTGTTCTTTCCCAGATGGGAGAACTTAACAGGGCATTGACTCAGACCTTGACTATTTCTCAACAGAATTTACTCCATGCGATGGTTTCTGGGGAAAAAGAACTGTCTTCAAAAAGAGTTCTTGACACATACGATTTGAAATCCAGCACGAATGTGTCTAGGGCAAGAAAAGCATTGGTGGAGAAAGACATCCTAGATGACTTTGGAAAGGAATATACTTTTGAAGATCCTTTGTATGAATGCTGGTTGCGTACGGTCTGGTTCAGACGCTGATTATTGCTGGTGAATGAAAATCAGGCATATTCAATCATTCTTGGGGATAAATTGCTAACTTTGCAGGTTGTTGGTCCGAGGAGGCTATGCGGGCCGCTGAAAGAAGAATATTCAAAACATATCAATATGTACAGAACACACACGTGCGGGGAACTCCGCATTGAGAATGTCGGGCAGAAGGTGACTCTTGCCGGTTGGGTGCAGAGGTCAAGGAAGCTCGGCGGAATGACTTTCATTGACTTGCGTGACCGCTACGGCATCACACAGCTTGTGCTTGAAGCCGATGCTGACGCAGCTTTGGTTGAGACTGCGACCTCTCTGGGCCGTGAATATGTCATTCAGGCCATCGGTGAGGTGGTCGAGCGTCAGAGCAAGAACGCCAAGATGGACACCGGTGACATCGAGATCAAACTAGAGGCCATCAACGTCCTCAACAAATCTGTCACACCTCCGTTCACGATTGAGGACGAGAGTGATGGTGGTGAGGATCTTCGCGCCAAGTACCGTTATCTTGACTTGAGAAGAAATCCGCTCCAGAAAGCATTGGCGTTGAGGCACAGACTTGCCCATGAGGTGCGCAACTACCTTGATGCCCACGGATTTATGGAGATTGAGACGCCTTATCTCATCAAATCTACTCCTGAAGGAGCCCGTGACTTCGTGGTTCCTTCAAGAATGAATCCGGGCCAGTTCTATGCCCTCCCTCAGTCCCCTCAGACCTTCAAACAGCTTCTGATGGTGGCCGGCTACGACCGCTATTTCCAGATTGTGCGCTGCTTCCGTGACGAGGATCTTCGCGCAGACCGTCAGCCGGAGTTCACACAGATTGACTGCGAGATGTCTTTCGTCGAGCAGGAGGATGTCTTGAATATGTTCGAGGGCATGATGAGGACGATGTTCAAGAACGTTCTCGGAGTTGACATCCCGAACCCGATGCCAAGAATGAGCTGGTACGATGCTATGGACAAGTACGGCTCGGACAAGCCGGATGTCCGTTTTGGAATGACGATTCACGAGATCACCGACAAGGTGAAAGGCAAGGGCTTCTCTGTCCTTGAGGATGCCGCCTACGTTGGAGCTATCGCAGTTCCAGGGGGCGCTGAATATACTCGCAAGCAGATTGATGAACTGACCGAGTGGGTCAAGAGACCTCAGGTCGGTGCCAAGGGCTTGATCTACATCAAACTCAACTCTGATAGTTCAGTGAAGTCATCAATCGACAAGTTCTACACCCCTGACGAACTGAAGGCCATCGCTGAGGCTGTTGAGGCCAAGACCGGAGACATTGTCTTCGTGATGTCCGGTGACGGCAAGCGCAAGGTTCAGACAATGTTGGGCGTTCTGCGTATCGAGATGGGCAACAGGCTCGGCCTGCGTGACCCTAAGGTTTTCGCATCGCTTTGGATTGTCGATTTCCCGCTTTTGGAATGGAGTGAGGAAGACGGCCGTTTCTACGCCATGCACCATCCGTTCACGGCTCCGAAACCAGAGCACATGGATCTCTTCTACAGCAACAAGAAAGAGGATCTCGAAAGGGTTTGCGCCAATGCCTACGACTTCGTTCTTAACGGCACTGAACTCGGTGGAGGTTCGATCCGAATTCACGATGCTGAGGTTCAGAAGAGGATGTTCGAGGTACTGGGTATCGGTCCTGAGGAGGCTGAGTACAAATTCGGCTTCATCATCCATGCCTTCCAGTACGGTGCTCCGCCTCACGGAGGTCTGGCATTCGGTTTCGACCGCGTCTGCACCCTCTTCGCTGGCAAGGAGTCCATCCGTGATTTCATCGCCTTCCCGAAGAACAATCAGGGCCGCGACGTGATGATTGACTCTCCGTCTCAGATTGACCAGACCCAGCTTGACGAGCTCAATTTGGACATCCGTCCTCTTCCGGAGAAGTAATATCGGTAAGACAAGGTCACTGAGCTTGTGGTTCGGCAGGCTCACCAACCATCGAAGTGACGTAACATAAAAGACATAGAAAAGTGTGACCGAAAAGCGTTTTTCAGTCACACTTTTCATTTTGCGGAACAACTTTCCTGTCATTTTTGTATATTTGTGTTTGTGGCCTTGACCGTCACGGGAGGACCTGTGACTTCAAGGCTTGCGGAAGTTTAAATCACATAAAAGACCTAAGAATATGTTCGCAAAGGAGATCTACATCGCAAGGCGCAAGACCTTGCTGGAGAAGATGGCTCAGACCGCTCCGCAAGGGAAACGTGGGATAGCACTGTTCGTGGGCAACGTTGAAGCCGCTGCCCAGTACAAGGACAACGCCTATAAATTCCGTCAGGACTCTTCCTGGCTGTACTACTTTGGCCTCGATGAACCGCGCTACGCTGCCATTCTGGACCTTGACAGCGGGGAGGAGACCATCTTCGCTGATGATGTGGAGATCGGAGACATCATCTGGATGGGACCTCAACCATCCGTTGCCTCAAAGGCGGCTGCGGTGGGTGTAAGTAATTCAGCTTCTTATGGTTCACTGAACATAGCCGTATCAAAGGCTCTTGCTACGGGCCGGAATATTCATTTCCTTCCACCGAGCCGCTACTATAACACGATGAAGCTAGCCGCTCTTGTAGGAATCTCCAATGAGGATGTCGCAAAGGTAGCTCCTATTGATGAGGACGGTGGCAAACATGCGTCCAAGGAACTTGTTCAGGCCGTCATCTCCATGAGACTCGTGAAGGAACAGTGTGAGATTGACCAGATTGATGATGCCGGTGCTCTCGGCCAGAGGATGCACACAGTCGCCCGTGAGAGCGTGAAGGTTGGCATCATTGAGCAGGAAATTGTCGGCAAGATGGAGGGCGTGACACTCAGCGAAGGTTGGGGCGTGTCGTTCCCGACCATCCTTACCCAGCATGGAGAAACACTTCACAATCATCTGCACGACAAAGTTATCGAGCCGGGCAAGCTGATGGTGATTGATGCTGGCGCTGAGAACAACATGCACTACGCTTCTGACTTTACCCGCACCCTGCCTACCAGCGGAAAGTTCACCCAAAAGCAGAGGGACATCTACCAGATTGTCTGCGACTGCAACGAATTGGCCTTCAAACTGACAAAGCCGGGAGTCACCTACAGGGACGTGCATCTGGCCGTTGCCAAGCTGATGCTTGAGGACCTTCGCTCGCTAGACATCGTGCGCGGCAATCTGGACAACATGCTCCACGAAGGCATTGCTGGACTCTTCCAGCCGCACGGACTTGGCCACAACATGGGTCTTGACGTTCACGACATGGAAGACCTCGGTGAGGATCTCGTAGGCTATGATCCGGACCAGAAGCGTTCCGCTCAGCTCGGCCTCGGAAGCCTCAGAATGGCCCGCAAACTTGTTCCTGGCAATGTTGTCACCGATGAGCCGGGGATCTACTTCATCCCAGCTCTCATTGAGAAATGGAAAAGCGAGAAGCGCGACAAAGGCTTCGTGAACTACTACAAGCTGGAGCACGACTACCTCGATTTCGGAGGAATCCGTCTGGAGGACGATGTCCTTGTGACCGAAGATGGCGCGCGTCGTACTGGCCCGAACCGTCTCCCGATTCAGCCGGACGATGTCGAGGCCGCCATGGCTTAGGAATATATACTCTTGAATATTCATGAGCGTTTTAGTCATCATCCTTGCCGTGCTGGCGGGAGTAATCGGCATTGTCGGCAGCATTGTTCCGGCTTTGCCTGGCCCTCCTGTCAGCTGGGTCGGGCTGATGATTCTTTATTTTTGGGGCAGCGGCACGAACGGTGCCGGGGATCCGATGTCGTTGACGTTCCTGCTTGTATGGCTGGGAATCACAGTGGCGGTCACTGTCATTGACTATGTTGTCCCAGCGTGGTTCACCAAGATCACTGGCGGAACTAAGGCCGCAGGTAGGGGAGCAATGGCAGGAATGCTGGTCGGGATGTTTGTCCCACCGGTCGGAATCATCCTCGGTACTCTTCTCGGAGCCTTTTTTGCAGAGTTGGCATTCTCTGAGAAGAATGGCTGGGAGTCGGCCAAATCTGCTCTTGGGGCCTTTGCGGGCTTCCTTTGCGGCACTGGTGTCAAGTTGATAACCAGTGGAATGATGATGTATTACATAGTAGTGTATCTTACTTGAATATGGAAGAAAAATACTCTCGTTTTCTTGAGACTGTAAAGCATTTAGTCCCGAAGAACGGAATCTACACAGACGAGCTAAGGCGTTTCGCTTGGGGTACGGACGCTGGTTTTTACAGGCTTGTTCCGAGGATTGTTATCCGTTCGAATGACGAGAAAGAGGTCTCGAAGATTCTTGAGGCAGCATCGAAGTTTGATGTTCCTGTAACATTCCGTGCAGCCGGAACCAGCCTTTCAGGCCAGTCTGTCAGCGATTCTGTACTAATTGTAGCTGGCAAGAACTGGGAGAGGTACAAGGTCTCCGAGGATGCTTCCGAAATCACACTTGAGCCAGGCATTGTCGGAGCTAGAGTAAATGCTATCCTGAAACCATTCGGGCGAAAGTTCGGTCCGGATCCGGCCTCCATCGGGAGCTGTATGGTAGGCGGAATTGTGATGAATAATGCCTCCGGAATGAGCTGTGGAACCCACGCCAACAGTGACAGGGAACTGGAGAGTGTCCGGATAGTGTTCGTTGACGGAACTGTACTTGACACCGGAGACGAGACCTCCAGAAACTCTTTCCGTGCATCCCATCCGGATTTTATCAGGGAGATTGAGGCGTTAAGGGACGAGATCCTCGCTGACAAAGAGCTCACCGACCGCATAAGGTACAAATATTCAATCAAGAACGTTACTGGACTCAACATATTCCCGTTCGTCAGGTTCCGCGATCCGTTCGACATCATTGCACACCTGCTTGTCGGTTCGGAGGGCACTTTGGCTTTTATGAGCCAAGTCACGATGAAGACTCTGCCGCTTCCGTCCAAAGAGGCGTCCGCGATGGTCTATTTCGGTACCATAAGGGAGGCCGCTGAGGCGGTTGTGGCTCTCAAGAAAGAGATTGACCCGGCTGTACTTGATGCTGCCGAGTTGCTTGACAAACGTTCTTTGGCGTCTGTCGATGACCCGATGCTTAATGAATATCCCAGCAAGGATCTCACCGCTCTCTTGCTTCGTGTCACGGGCGCGGATCAGACAGACCTTGATGCGAATGTCAGGAAGTTGTCGGAGGTGCTTCACCGCTTTGCCGTCCTGAATGACGCTGAGGGTAACGCTTTCATATTCAGTAGCGTTCCTGCTGTCACCGGGAAGTATTGGGCCATCCGTTCGGGCATATTCCCTTCAGTTGGAGGAATGCGCCGTCAAGGTACGACTTGCCTGATTGAGGACATCGCCTTTCACATTGAGGATCTTCCGGACGCAACAGTCGATCTGTCGGCCCTGTTGGACAAGCATGGCTACGATGATTCCTGCATCTACGGCCACGCCCTTGAGGGGAACTTCCATTTCATCATCAACCAATCATTTGATTCTGGGGAGGAAGTTGACCGCTACGAGGCGATGATCCGTGATGTGGCTCAGATGGTTGTCGGGAAATATGATGGATCTTTGAAGGCAGAGCACGGAACGGGCAGGAATATGGCTCCGTTTGTTTCGTACGAGTGGGGCGAGAAAGCGTTCGGAATCATGAAACGTGTCAAGGAACTGTTTGATCCTAAGGGACTTCTTAACCATGGAGTGATATTTAATGACGATCCGAAATGTTTCTTGCGGAATTTCAAAGCCTTGCCAGTCCTAAAGCCTTGGACTGATGACGGGAAACCTGTCGAGCCTGAACTCGCCCAGGTTTATCAGAAACTGAACAAATGCATCGAGTGCGGTTTCTGCGAGGTGAATTGTCTTTCGTGTGGTTTCACGCTTTCCTCCAGGACCAGGATCGCTACACAGAGGGAAATCACTTTCCTGCGTGCGCTGCCAAATCCTACCTCCGAGGAACTTGCTCTAATGCGGACACTTGAGAAGGAATATTCCTACGCTGGGGAGCAGACTTGTGCTGGGGATGGCCTTTGTTCGACATCCTGCCCGATGGGCATCAATGTGGCCGATCTGACTCACCAACTTAGGCGAATGAATATGCCTGCGGGGTCTTTGGGCTATGGTGTCTGGAACTTTGCGGCTGGGCACTACGCTGGTGTCAAGGCTGGCCTCAAAGGGGCTCTGCGTATGGCCACCGCTGGAGAGACTGTGCTTGGGGACCTAGCGATGAGCGGCCTCTGCCGCTGGCTCCACAATGCCGTCCGGCTTCCACTCTGGACTCCTGCCACCCCTAAGGCCTATAATATTCCTAAGTCGCTTAAGGCTTTGGTAAACTCAGTCGCTTCGGCAAGCTCAGCGACTAGTAAGCATTCTGCCACAGAACATACCGTTTCGGTCACTGAGGTCCGGTCGCTGAGCCTGTCGAAGCGCCCGGAAACGCAGTCAGTGCCCCCTCAAACAAACAAAGTAGTCTATTTCCCTAGCTGCATCAACCAGATGATGGGCCTTCCGAAGCACCACCATGCAGTTGACAAACCCCTTGTCGAGGAGATTGTCAGCCTTCTGAACAAGGCGGGCTACGATGTAATATTCCCGAAGAACATGTCATCCCTTTGCTGCGGCACCATCTGGGAAAGCAAAGGCATGCCCGAAATCGCAGACAAAAAGACATCTGAACTAGAAGACGCTCTTTGGCAAGCCAGCGAGCATGGCCGCTACCCGGTTCTTTGTGACCAGAGCCCGTGCCTCCATCGTATGCAGCATAAAATCAAGAGGATGCGGCTTTACGAGCCGTCTGAGTTCATCCTTGATTTTTTGGCTGACAGACTAGATTTCCACAAGACAGACACCCCTGTCGCCATCCACCTCACCTGCTCAATGCGCTTGATGCACAAGACCGACAAGATGCTTGAACTTGCCCGAATGTGCTCCTCCAACGTGATTGTCCCCGAAGGCATCGGCTGCTGCGGTTTCGCTGGTGACAAAGGCATGACCCACCCGGAACTCAACAAGTACGCCCTCCGCAAGCTCAAATCCCAAATCCAAGGCATCCCCGTAGGCTACTCCAACAGCCGCACCTGCGAAATCGGCCTAGCCACCAACTCCGGCATCCCCTACGTCTCCATCACCTACCTGGTCAACCGCTGCACCACTGCTAAACTCCGGTCACTGAGCTTGCCGAAGTGACCTGTAAGCCTAAGTCTCAGCTCACTACTTTTCGAACTGACAGACGGCAGAGAGTCGCTCAAAACTTCACCGACCACCTAACGGACGGCATGACAGGCATGATGCTAACCTGTTTCCATGTGCCATAGTCGTTGTAGATTAGGTACGGATTATGTCTGTTAGTGACGTTGAACACTGACACAGTAAGGTCATGAGTGCTTCGCTTCCTCATGAACTTGAATGTGTAGGCTACATCAAGGCGGAAATAGGCTTTCATCCTATGTCCGTTCACAGATGTCATTTCCATGCGGTCATGGATGTTGTCTTGGAACTTGTCTGAGTACATACCGCTCAGTCCTGTCTCCCAGTACGGCGGCTTCACCCCAAGGTACTGGCTTCTCTGTACCGTCATGAGATTTCCTGAACAGCAAGAGAGTACAATGCCTAGATGTTGCTCTCCTCGTTCTCTTTTTCTGGTCGTCAGGTCGGACTGGAAGTTAAGGATGTGTGGTCTGTCGAACTTGAACGGGAATCTCTCTCCTTCGTTGATGCTAGGATATTCCCTATTAGTCTTGGACAGAGTGTAGGCAACATTCATGGACAGGCGCTCCGACGACATCGAGCCTGAGACCTCCATTCCTATCGAACGCCCAGAACCACTCTCGATCTCATCCTCCCATGTGCCCTCTGTGATTCTGAACATATTGATGGAGGATTTGTAGCTGATTACTCCGTTCATCTCTCTAGCGTAACCTCCAGCGTTCAGATGAAACTCTGTCTCACCAAGAAGCTTTAGCCTTACCCCTTTGTGCCAGAACAATCCTGCATAGATCTGCCTTGAGATTTCAGGCTTGAAGTCCTTCTTCGCAGGGCTCATGATGTTCATCGCCCAGCCAGTCGGTAATCCTTCAAGCACATGCATGTACTGTGACATTCTGTCCGCGGCCACTTCAAGCCCTAGATTCTTGGTCAGTGTTCTGTCTGCTCTCAGATGAGCGTCAAAACCTGTTGTGTTCCACCTGTCATAAAGATAAAGGATTTGCCTGTAGCCAGCCAAGACATCCCATTTACTATTGCGATAATTAATGTCTGTGAACACCGCTCCGGACAGGGCTTTCATGAAAGTCTTGGCTTCAATCCCTCCCGTTACATTTAGGAGGCTGGATAATTTATGGCTTATTAAAGACTTCACTCCTGTCTCAACCCAGTTGCAAGACATTGAATATTCAGAATTATTCTTGCCGTTATGGTAATAGTCTTGAGTCTGGAGAACGTTTGAGAAAGTGAAGTAACCAAAGGCATTCAATTCTGTGCGGCTTGACAGTGATGACCGTAAATCCAGTTTCGCCATTCCGGAGATGTTCTGCATGAGTGCTCCACTGTCATCGTATTTGACTGAGAGTCTGTCTTGAGAGAATAGACCGGTCAGTTTGATCACACTCTTGTCGTTCAGCCTTCTTTCGATAGTTGCTGCCCAGTCATGCATCAGACCGTTGATCTTTGCATAGTCCTCATCCGAGCCGGTAATCATTCCGGCAAGGACTGGTAATGGGGAAAAACGACCGGCCACTCTGTAGTCAGTGTTTCCATTTTTACTTGGAGCCTCAAGGTAAACGCTTGTCATGTAGGGTGATAACGAGAGATTCCATGAGTGTGTTTCCAGCCTTCCTGATTTTGATTTTATCCGCATCAGTGAAGAGGTGATGTCTCCAGAAGACGCTTCTAACCCTCCCGTCCTAAAATCCGTAACGCTGATCATGTCTGGAGAAAACGAAGAGAACAGTCCAAGCAGATGACTTGTCCCATAGACAGGAACACCGTCATATTCAACCCTACTGTTGCCTGCGTTTCCGCCTCTGACAAACAGTCCAAGAGAACCTTCCACGCCTGATGAGACTCCTGGAAGTGTGGTAATCTGCCTTAGGACATCCGGTTCTCCGATAACTGACACAATCGCAGCCGCCCTTTCCGGAGTGTAAATGTAACGGTTCGGTTTCCTGAAAATCGGTAGCCTGTCCGACACCACCGAGCTGTCAATCCTGATGCCCGGCCCGGAAGCCGTGTCTATCTGGGGTGATTGAGCCTGAGACAGCTGAAGCGCAAGAAAAATGAATATTATGGTAAACAGAATTTGTTTCATGCCCTAAACTCATTTTCAATCATCAATTATATAGCTTCTGGCGATAAGCGTGTCGGAGCATGCTGCGAATATTCCCAATCCACCCTTGATGTTAGAATAGATAACATTCTCTTCGAAATATGCGGTTGGATCATCCTCTGCAATGTAGGCGTTTGCCTTTATGATGCTGGATTTTAGATATTTATCATATTCTTCAGACGAGGTTCTAAAGACGACAATGGCATTTCGCAGCCATGACTCGATAAAGAAAGTGATGGGGTATTCAAGGTTCTTATCTGTTTCTCCGATTCTGAGGTATCCGTCGTGACTGAATGACTCTCCAGTTTTTTGGATTAAATCTGTAAACATCAGAAAATCATCTGCATTGAAATTATCCATAGCGACATGATCGGAGCCTATAGAATTTGCGATATTATCATCGGGTTCTATTTCCACAATATCTTTAGTCCAGATTGGCTTTGTGCTGCTGCGAATCATCACAAAGATCCAGTATGGTGAAGCAGGGGCGTTTTGCGAAAACGACTTGTGGTAATCTGTTGAGGTCTGTTTATCTTGAACCCTTTTCACCTTGACGTTCACAGGCATTGTTGTCTCTGCTGTAATCTCTTTATGACCAGGTACTTTTACAGAAAGCCTATATGTGTGGCCAGCTATTGGTGTGTAGTCCAACTTCCAAGTATGCCGTATGGCATGGATGAACTTTCCCACTTCATTCTCCCCATCGTATAGCCGGACATCAGCTTCTGGGATGCTTTCGTAGCGGAAGCTGCCGGGTTCTGCGTTGTAGCATAAAGAAAGTTCTTGTATGTCTTTATTCTCCAGAATAAGATTCACTGTTACCTTCTTCTCAAATTCAGAAGAGAAGTCAATGTTTTCAGTGCATGATACTACTATCGCTAAGGTTGCCAGACCTTTAAATATCGCTTCCCGCATGGCGTATTACCTTGTAAGCGTTATCGTTGTGGTGTCTCGAAGCATTATCCCTCCATCAAGTTCCATCTCAACGATGAAGTCGGTCTTTAGCGGAGCCTCAGGCGGAACATCTTTCAAGTGAAGGTATAATGACGGGTTGACAATAGGGCGCGTAGCAAGATACTCTTCGATGCTCATGCCTATTATCAACCGGCCAAGATATTTTCTTCTGTAATCGAAAAGGAATGTGTTGCTTTTATCACCGAATATTTCAAAATACCCGGTCAAGTCACTCCCAGGCATGTTTCCGAACATGGTCACGTTCGACATCACCTTCAATGATTTCAACTCATTTTTGCGGTACTCTATTAACTTGACGTACATCATAGGTGAAGATTCGCTCCTTGTAAATGCCATGGGGCTCTTAGATGTACGATTCCCATGTCTCATTTCTTCGTTCATGATGTTTTCCATCGTTTGGTCTGGTGTGGACATGAGCGATGTCGAATATTCTCCATCTGGCAGATCCTTGATCATCTCTAGAGTGTAATTTGTAACATCTAATGTCAGACAAAAATGTTGTGCTGGAGTTTCACTAGTCTCTGCCTGTTTTACCATTATCAGCTGGTATCCTTTTTTCAACATTTCCTCTCTCTGTTTTTCTGACAATGAATAATAGGAGGAGGAATCAATGTAAGCATTCCTCAGGAACAGATATTCACAATCTCTCGGCACGAACGCCCAAGAATAACCTGACGGCACATCAGCCTTTTCTTTATTACAAGAAATGAAGCACAGAGCGGCTAATAGAATAGCCCAATTTTTTTTCTGACAATCTCGCAGGAAGCTAAAATCGCGCACATTATTGTGACTAAAACTGAAGGTGTTTTCATCTAAAACGGGGTTATTAGTTTTTCATGGCTGCTAAGATAATAAATAATTGTGATATTGCGCAAAGAAATTCTCCCACGCATCTTCCGCGTAATTGGGCGTGAAATGTAAAATGTTGAATATTAGTGCATTATGCTATTATCTTCGGTAAGATATTACCTAAGGTAGCGGGCTAAAGGGTTTATTAATAATCATTTAGCGTTCACGGCTGCAAAATCGATGAATATTCCGTATCTTTGTCCCTATGGAAGTACGTGCGAAAAAGGCGCTTGGGCAGCATTTTTTGACTGACCAGAGCATTGCGAAGAACATTGTTGGGGCTCTTGAGGGGCGGCAGGCGTTGGAGGTCGGGCCGGGTATGGGAGTGTTGACTCAGTACCTGCTGCCTCGACCGGAGTTGGCATTGAAGGTTGTTGAGATTGATGGCGAGTCAGTTGCCTACCTTAAGAAGCATTATCCGAAATTGGGGGATGGCCTGATCGAGGGTGATTTCCTGAAAATGGATCTTGATGGGATATTCGAGGGGGAATATTCAGTGATAGGAAATTTCCCTTATAACATTTCCTCGCAGATTTTCTTCAAGATTCTTGAACATCGCGACCGCATCCCGGAGGTAGTCTGCATGATCCAGAAGGAGGT